>JAFZOA010000540.1 GCA_017550775.1 Ruminiclostridium sp.
GATCTCGATGCCGCGAACCGAACCGCCGCCCTGTATCGCGGAGGTGAACACGCCGAAGCCGCAGTCCTTCACGATGTCGGAGATGTCGGTGATCTCCATTCCGAAGCGGGTATCGGGCTTGTCGGAGCCGTAGCGGTTCATAGCGTCATTGTAGCTGAGGCGAGGGAGGGGAGTGGGAATGTCGATATCTAAGGTCTCCTTCATCAGCTTCTTTATGAACCCTTCGGCGACAGCGAGGATATCGTCAACGTCCACAAACGACATTTCAAGGTCGATCTGTGTGAATTCGGGCTGCCTGTCCGCACGGAGGTCTTCGTCACGGAAGCAGCGCGCGAGCTGGATATACCTGTCGAAGCCGGAGATCATAAGGAGCTGCTTGTAGATCTGTGGGGACTGGGGGAGAGCGTAGAACTTGCCCTCGTGTATTCTTGACGGAACAAGGTAGTCGCGTGCGCCCTCTGGGGTGGATTTTATCATCATCGGGGTCTCTATTTCGAGGAAGCCGTTGTCGTAGAAATATTCACGCGCGATCTTAGCTATCTTGTGTCGCATGATGATATTGTCCTGGAGCTTCTTGCGGCGAAGGTCGAGGTATCTGTACTTGAGGCGGAGCTCGTCGTTCACCTTGGTATCGTTCACGATCTCAAACGGCGGAGTCTGTGCCTTTGAGAGTATGCGAAGGTCGGATACAAGTATCTCAACATCGCCGGTCTTTATCTCGGTGTTCACGCTCTCGCGCTTACGGAGCAGCCCCTTTGCCATAAGGACGTACTCACTCCTTACGGTCTTAGCCTTCTCGAACACAGCCTTGTCGGTCGTGTCATCGAACACGAGCTGAACGATACCGGTTCTGTCGCGCAGGTCTATGAAGATAAGACCGCCCTTGTCGCGGATACGCTGTGTAAAGCCGCCTACCGTGACCTCATTGCCTATTCCTTCCACCTCTCCGCAGTAATGTGTGCGGGAGAGTCCCTTCATGTTATCAGCCATTGTTTTATTGTCCTTTCTTCTGCACATCTGTGATATGCGAATTTATCTAATAATCATTATACCATAAAATATACGGAATTTCAATAGTTTTGGCTGATTTTGGATTATTTTCAAAAAGACTTTAAGAAAGATAAATTAATTATCATTTTCCCGTATGTAAGGTGTCTTTTTAAGAGCATATTCAAAAAAATTTTTCATAAACCCCTTTATTTTGTTTCCGATTTGTGATATAATACAAGATGTATGATCATATCCGAAAGGAATTTATCTATGACAGAACTAACGGTTCAGGTCGACGATCTCGAAAAGCTGCACGCGCTATTCGGAGACCTCGACTCGAATATCGGCATTATCCAGAAAGAATACGGCGTGTCTGTGTTCAGCCGGGACGGCGTGGTGAAGATCGTCGGTCAGGAGGACAGGGCGGCGAGCGCCGGGAAAGCTGTGGAAGGGCTTCTCGACCTCATAGAGCGCGGTGAGAGCATCAATGACATGAGCGTCCGCTACGTCATCGGGCTTGTCAACGAAGGCGCGGAGGAACAGGTCACCGAGCTCGGCGGAGATACCGTCTGTGTGACATTCACAGGTAAGCCCGTCAAAGCCAAAACTATCGGTCAGAAGAAGTACATCGACTGCATACGGAAGAACACTATCGTGTTCGGAGTAGGCCCCGCCGGTACCGGAAAGACCTATCTCGCGGTGGCAATGGCGGTGAAGGCGATCAAGGCGCACGAGATCAACCGTATCATACTGACACGTCCTGCGGTAGAAGCGGGAGAGAAGCTCGGATTTCTTCCCGGAGACCTTCAGAACAAGGTCGATCCGTACCTGAGACCGCTTTACGACGCGCTTTTCGACATGATGGGAGCAGAGAGCTATCAACGCAATCTCGAAAAGAACATCATCGAGGTCGCACCGCTTGCGTATATGCGCGGAAGAACGCTTGACGACAGCTTCATAATCCTCGACGAAGCGCAGAATACGACCCCGGAACAGATGAAGATGTTCCTGACTCGCCTCGGCTTCAACAGTAAAATGGTCATCACCGGCGACATAACACAGATAGACCTTCCCGACAACAAGCGTTCGGGTCTTGTAGAAGCGGTGAAGATACTCAAAAACATAGATGATATAGCGATAACACGCTTCTCGGAGAAGGACGTTGTGCGGCATAAGCTCGTGCAGGATATAGTCAGGGCGTACGAGAAGCTCAGTGAACGAAAGATGTGAACGGAGGACAACATGATGATTACAGTACGTGTTTTCGGAACAAACAGACAAAGGATCGTTCCTGTTTCAAGAGAACTGAGAACAATAGTCAAGCACAGTATCAGCGAGACGCTGTACGAGGAAGGCTACAAAGGCGACTTTGAAGTCTCGGTGACGTTCACCGACAACGAAGGAATACGCGCTATCAACAAGGAGTACCGCGATATAGACCGCGAGACCGACGTTCTGTCCTTCCCGATGACCGACGCGGATGAGGAGTTCACCGTTGACCCGGAGACAGAATGCTATATGCTCGGGGATATCGTGATCTCGCTGGAAAAGGCACTCTCGCAGTCAGAGGAGTACGGTCACAGCTTCAAGCGCGAGGTAGCTTTCCTCACCGTTCACTCCATGCTTCACCTGCTCGGCTACGACCATGAAAGAAGTGAAGCCGAGGAACAGGAGATGTTCGGTAAGCAGGAGCTCGTGCTGGAAGCAATGGGACTCGGAAGATGAGAAACAGGCTTACGGGGCTTCTGAAAAGCTTCTACTGTGCCGGACGCGGTATTGCGTTCTGTCTGCGGCACGAACGGCATTTCAGAATACACCTGTGCGCTACCGCGTACGTTATGTTCTTCGCAACGTTCTACGACTTCTCGCGGACGGACTACGCGGTGCTGATACTTACCTGCGCGGCGGTGATCTCAATGGAGATCGTCAACACGGCGATAGAGGTGGTCATCGACAAGGTTTCCCCGCGCTACAACATCTTTGCGATGATCGGAAAGGATATCGCCGCGGGAGCAGTGCTTTTCACCTCGATAGGAGCTGTCGCGGTGGGAGTGTTCATGTTCTGGGACATTGCGAAATTCGTAGAGATTTTTGAGTTCTTCACCTCCGACATCTGGAAGATACCGCTCTTTCTCGCGGTCACAGTTCTTGCGGTATGGTTCATAATGAGCGCACGTCCGCGTAAGACAGGCAATAAACGCAGTAAAGGAATTGAAACGAAATGACAAAATCGGTTTTTGTAGCGGTCACCGGCCGACCGAACGCGGGGAAATCCTCGCTCACCAACCTGCTTGTGGGTGAGAAGGTCGCAATAGTAAGCCCCAAGCCGCAGACCACACGTACCCGTATCAACGGTGTGCTTACCAAGGGAGAAACGCAGTTTGTGTTCATTGATACTCCCGGTATGCACAAGCCCCGTACAAAGCTTTCAGAGCAGATGATAAAGGCTATCGACGGGAGCATCGCCGATGTTGAGGTATCTCTTCTTGTAGTGGATGCAACAAAGAAACCCGCAGCTTACGAGGAGAGGCTTATAGAGGACTTCAAGGCAAAGAAGTGCGACGTGATACTGCTGATAAACAAGGTCGATCTGATAAAGAACAAGGAAGATCTGCTCGGGATCATCGACACCTACTCAAAAATGTACGACTTTGCCGAGATAATCCCGATAAGCGTGCTGAAACGCGACAATACGGACATCATTATCCCGACGGTCGAGAAGTATGCCGTTGAATCCCCGCATTTCTTCGACGACGACCTTCCCACGGATCAGCCGGAGAAGGTGTGGCTCTCGGAGATCATACGCGAAAAGCTGCTGAACAACCTTCATGAAGAGATACCGCACGGAATCGCGGTCGCCGTGGAGTCCATGGAGTATTCCAAGACCACCAAAGGCGCGGATATCGTGGATATCGGCATTGCCATAATCTGCGAGAAGCAGTCCCACAAGGGCATGGTTATCGGCAAGGGCGGGTCAATGCTTAAGAAGATAGGCGCACTCGCCCGTGAGGAAATGGAAGAATACTTCGGTATGAAGGTTAATATGAGCCTTTGGGTCAAGGTGAAGGAGGACTGGCGCAATAACGAAAGCGCAATATCCGATTTCGGGCTGAAATTTGAATGATGTTCACAAAATAAATTGAAAGGAACAGTTTTATGCTTGTTACCGTTGAGGGTATCGTCATAGGACGGCGTTCTATCGGAGAGAACAGCGTGTTTATTGACGTTCTCACCGACGAATACGGCGTTATCGAGACTACCGCACACGGCGTAAAAAAGCTCACAAGCAAGAATGCGGGTGCGACGACGCTGTTCTCATACGCTACATTCTGCTTTTCAAAGAGCGGTGTCAGATACACTCTCAACAGCGCCGAGCCGAAATACAGCTTTCACGGCATATCCTCAGAGATAGACTGCCTTTCGCTCGCGGTATATTTCGCCGATATTGTCAAGGATACCTCGGCTCCGGAACAGGAATCAGAGGGGCTTTTGCGGTTCTTTGCGATCACTCTTTACGAGCTCGACAGAAAGCGCCGGTCGCTGGAGCTTATAAAATCAGTGTTTGAGCTTCATATCTGCACACTGCTCGGTTTTTCACCCGACCTTCGAGCGTGCAGCGTGTGCGCAAAGTATGAACACGATGAGATGTTTTTTGAAATCGGTGGTGCGCGGCTTATCTGCGGGGACTGTGCCGGAGAGAACCGCTCCGGTCTGGTGAGACTTACACCGTCGCTGCTGTACACGATGCGGCATATCGTTTTTTCGCCGGTTGACAAGATCTACAGGATCGACGTGAACGCCGATGATATAAAAACGCTGTCCGCCGTGACGGAGAAATACATTCTTAAACAACTTGACCGAGGTTTCAGAAGCCTTGATTACTACTATTCGGTACACCAAAAGCCCCGAACGTTCCTATAATAAATGCTTATGTTCGCATTTTTGAAAGGTAAATGACATGAATTTAAAATACAGAAAGCTTGAGCTCGACAAAATACTCGAAATGCTCAGAAACGAGGCGTGGAGCGACATTGCAAAGGAAAAGCTCTCCAAGATCGAACCGTCCTTTGACATTGAGACCGTTCGCAGAGAACTGAAAAAATGCGATGACGCGTTTATTTTTTCGAGTAAATTCGGAACACCTCGTTTTTACAACATAAAAGACGTTTCTTCAAGTGCAAAGCGTGCCGCGCAGGGTGCTATCCTCTCACTCAGAGAATTGCTCGATATCGGGCTTGTGCTCCGCGAGACGGAAGGGCTTATACAGTGGTACGACCAGTGCGCCGGCACAGAGAACAGCCTTAATGAATACTTCGCGCTGCTGTATGGCAACAAAACGCTTGAAAACACGATATCAAACTCCATAGTATCGGAGAATGAGCTGTCCGACGGTGCCAGCGCGGAGCTTGCACGCATACGCAAGGCAATTATCCGACAGGGTATGCGCATCAAGGAGCAGCTCGACAGCCTCATAAAGAGCAAGACTACACAGAAATACCTCCAGGAAGCGCTTGTAACTCAACGTGACGGGCGGTATGTCGTTCCGGTTAAATCAGAATATCGTTCACAGGTAAGCGGACTTGTGCACGACACCTCAGCTACCGGATCGACTCTTTTTATAGAGCCTATGAGTGTAGTTGACGCTAACAACGAGATACGCATTCTGAAAAGCGAAGAACAGGCGGAGATTGAACGCATAATAACTGCAATGTCCGAGCAGGTCGGAATGTTCGCAGAACAGCTATCTGTGAACATCGAGTGTATGGTGAAGCTTGAAGAGTACTTTGCTAAATCAAACCTTGCCGCGAAAATGAAAGCTGTAACGCCGGATATCACAGAAGAACCTGTTCTGAAACTGAACAAAGCGCGTCACCCGCTTATTCCCGCCGAGAAAGTCGTTCCCACTACCATTGTTGTCGGTGAGACCTACACGAGCCTTATCGTCACCGGCCCCAACACCGGCGGAAAGACGGTATCTCTCAAAACTGCGGGACTGCTCACTCTGATGACAATGTGCGGAATGATGATCCCCGCGGGAGATAACAGCGTGGTCGGAATTTTCGCCAAGATACTCGTTGATATCGGCGACGAACAGAGCATCGAGCAAAGCCTTTCCACGTTCTCCTCCCACATGACCAACATAGTCCGCATCATCAAAGCAGCCAATGAACGCTCATTGGTTCTTCTTGATGAGCTCGGATCCGGTACTGACCCGATAGAGGGTGCAGCGCTTGCTGTGGCAATACTTAACGATCTGCGCAAGAAGAACAGCCGAGTCATGGCTACCACCCACTACCAGGAGGTCAAACTATACGCGGTGGAGCAGGACGGAGTGGAGAACGCAAGCTGCGAGTTCGACGTGAACACGCTCCAGCCGACATACAAGCTTATAATCGGCGTTCCGGGAAAGTCCAACGCCTTCGCGATAGCAAAGCGTCTCGGCGTAAGCGACGAAATAATCAGTGAAGCAAGCCTGCTTGTGTCCGACGAGAACAAGCGCTTCGAGAACGTTATAGAAAATCTTGAAAAGACGCAGTTTGAGCTTGACAGGTTACGCGAGGCCGCAGAAACGGACGCAAGAGAAGCCAGAAACAAGGCAAAGGCGCTTTCTGACGAGCTTGAAGAGCTGGAAAAGCGCAAGGAGCAGGAGCTCGAACGTGCGCACACTCAGGCAATGAGCATTGTCGAGCAGACCCGGTTCGGCGCGGACAGGCTGATGAACGAGCTGGAAGAGATGAAGAAGGATAAGGACAAGAAAGACTTCTCGGAGCGTGTAAAGTCCTCTCAGTCGAAGGTAAACAGCACTCTCGACAGCCTCTACGACAAGGCAAATCCCGTTGTTCAGCGCAAAAAGACCAAGTATGTTCTCCCGCGCGAGCTGCGTGTGGGTGACACGGTGCGGCTCATGGATGTGGGAAGCAAGGGAACGGTGATCTCGCTTCCCGACGCGAACGGGAACTGCACCGTACAGACCGGCATGATTAAGACCCGGACAAAGCTTGACAACCTCGAACTTGTTCTTGACCAGCAGGCTCCGCAGAAGAAAAAGAGCGGGGGAGTGCGCAAGTCGCTGCAATCGAACATGACCCGCAAAAGCAGCATGGAACTTGACATTCGCGGAATGATGACCGACGAGGGCATCATGGAGGTGGACAGGTTTATTGACAACTGTCTTATCGCCGGAATAGAGACCGTGACTATAATCCACGGCAAAGGCACCGGTGCTCTGAGAGCGGCTGTACATCAGTTCTTAAAGCAGCACAAGAATGTAAAGAGCTACCGCCTCGGCGAGTACGGCGAGGGTGAAGCCGGCGTTACTGTAGCGGTGCTGAAATGATTTTCCATACCAAGAAAAACGCACTTCGGAAAACTCCGGAGTGCGTTTGTTATGCTTTGACCGTATGTATCAGAACGCGATCTTGTTTACGTCGGAATTGGCGAGGAGAACTTCCTTCTTCGGTATGCGCATAAGCGGGTTGTAGCTGAACTTCTTGCAGGAATCATAAGCCTTGACATCGCCGAACTTTGAGCAGGAGAACTTGTCGCCGC
>JAFZOA010000541.1 GCA_017550775.1 Ruminiclostridium sp.
CAAAGCTATGAGCTTTTTCTGCACGTTGGTTCCCGCGCCCATCTTCTGAGTAGAGCCGATAAGCACCCTTATGTTTCCGCTCTTGACCTTGCCGAATAGTGCGCTCTTCTGCTGCTCGGTCTCGGCTGAATGGACGAATGCTATCTCTTCCTCGGGAATACCCTTTGCAATGAGCTTTGCCTTGAGGTCGTCATACACGTTGAAATGCCCATCGTTTTTTGGAGTGGACAGATCGCAGAATACGAGCTGTGTCGAGCGGGCTTCCTTTGTGCGTTCCCATATCTCGTAAACGTTATCCGCGCAGGCAGTTACCTTTCCGGTGTCGCTGTCGGGGAGAAGCTCGTTTATAAGCCTTTGGTCGAGCGCGAGCTTGCGTCCATCGTTCGTAATGCACAGCATATTGTCTTCGCTGGAATTGACCATGCGGTTGCGAACTTTCTCGGCTCGCTCTGACAATCCCTTAACCATCTCTTTCTGCTGTTCGGACGGTTTCAAAGCAACGTTGTGATAAACCGCCTTCGGAACGGGCAGATCGAGCATATCCGCCGTCTGTACGTCAGCGACCTCCTTGAACATACTCATGAGCTCCGGGAGGTTATAGAACTTGGCAAATCTCGTCTTGGCTCTGTACCCGTTGCCCTCCGGCGCGAGCTCTATTGCCGTTACCGTCTCGCCGAATGTGGAAGCCCATGAGTCGAAGTGGATCAGGTCGTTCTTTTCAAGAGTATGGTATTGCAGATACTTCTGCATGGTGTACATCTCGACCATGCTGTTCGATATCGGAGTGCCTGTCGCAAAGACAACGCCTCGTCCGCCTGTCAGCTCGTCGAGGCAGCGGCATTTCATGTAAAGGTCGCTCGACTTCATAGCTTCCGTCTGCGCGATGCCGCCGACGTTCCTCATCTTTGTAAACACGGCGAGGTTCTTGTAGTAGTGAGCTTCGTCGATAAAGAGCCTGTCAACGCCGAGCTCCTCGAAGGTTACGACGTCATCCTTTCTCGACTGATCGTTAAGCTTATCGAGCTTCTGCCTTACCGCCTTTCGAGCTTTTTCCATCTGCTTGATAGTAAAGTTTTCGCCGCGATTGCGCTTAGCCTCGTCGATACCTTCAAGTATTTCCTGCTCCTGCTTTTGAAGGATGGAAATCTGCCTTTCGACAGACATGGGGATCTTTTCAAATTGAGAATGACCGATTATCACCGCATCATAGTCGCCCGTGGCTATTCGCCCGCAGAATTTCTTTCGGTTCTTGGTCTCAAAGTCCCTCTTGCTGGCGACGAGTATGTTCGCGGAGGGGTAGAGCTGAAGATACTCCGACGCCCACTGCTCTGTCAGATGGTTAGGAACGACGAAGAGGCTCTTTCGGCAAAGTCCGAGCCTTTTCATCTCCTGCGCCGCCGCAACCATTTCGTAGGTCTTGCCAGCGCCGACGACGTGAGCAAGCAGGGTATTCCCGCCGTAGAGTATGTGAGCGATGGCGTTGACCTGATGGGGACGAAGGGTGATCTCGGGGTTCATTCCGATAAAGTTAAGGTGGCTTCCGTCATATTCACGCGGTCTTGTCGAATTGAACTTTTCGTTGTAGAGCTTGGTCAGCCGCTCGCGTCTGTTCGGATCCTTCCATATCCATTCGCTGAAAGCCTCCTTGATGAGCTGCTGCTTGCCCTGCGCGATGGCGGTCTCCTTCTTGTTCAGTACGGGGACTTTCCTTCCGTTATCGTCCTCAACGTAGTCGAAGACACGGACGTCGCGCAGATTAAGAGTCTCCTCAAGTATCTTGTAGCCGTTTACTCTGTCCGTGCCGTATGTGTTACAGCTCTTGACGTTGTACCTGTCGTTAGATTTGCCCTCGATGCTCCACTCGCCGGTGTAGGCGGCAAAATGAACGTGGATATTCCTGCGCATCCAATAAGAGGTGCCGAAAAGCTCCCACATGAAATCGTTGATGTCATCGACAGGGAGCCATGTAGAGCCGAGTCTTACGGAGATTTCGCTTGCGGATAAGTCCTTGGGCATGACCTGTTCCAATGCCTTTACGTTTACGGAATAGGCTTCGGGATCGAGCTCCGCGCTCTTCTTCGCAAGAGCCAGCTTTGAGCGGATATTGCCCGAGAGGTATTCGTCAGCCGGTATGTACTTCTGTTCGCCGCTGTTCTCGTATCCGAACAGGGGATTCAGGAATATGACTCCCTTGAGCTCGTCGGCTATGGCTTCCTCGGTCTTACCCGTGAGAGAGCACATATACTCCATATCGACCTTTGTCTTTTCCGCGAGGGACAGGGCAAGTGCCTCCGACGCGGTATCGACGCTTGTGACGACAACCCTCTGGCGGATAGTCCGCTTCGAGAACATATCCGCTTTGCCGACGTATTTGCCGTCGTCGTCGAATCTTTCGAGGGAGGTCAGCAGGTAGTAGGAATTGTCCTGATTGAACGCGGAGCTGTTGGCGCGGGAGTTGATATAGCCATACTTCTTGATGAACTCGTCATACAGCTCGTTCAATTCCTTTTGCTTTCCCGTGATTTCTTCATCGGGATAGTCGTCCATCTGGTACTCGATGAGCTCTCTAACACAGTCGCGGAGCTTTATCATGCCCTTGATTCGGTTCGCGGCGGTAACTGATACGTCGCATTCATCCATACGGCTGTTGATTCGGTAGTAAACTTTCCCGTCAACAACGGTGTAGGAGAAGTTCCTTACGCTCGGGTCGGCGGGGATGCTCTTATCCTCGTTCTCGCTGATGGCGTCCTCGAACTCGACCTCGGGTATCTCCGCGTGTATGTTCTGTACGGCTGCGTTCAAGCCTTCTTCGAGGCTCTGATCCTCGTAGGGGATGCAGGCGGGCTCCGGACCGAAGGGACCGCTTTTCAGCTTCATTTCGCCGACGATCATATCGGGATTGTCGATGAAGTATTGGTTCATCGTGATACCGTTCTCGTCTTTATTGAGATGCACCCAATCGGGCTCTGCGTCGATAAGCCTGTCGCGCTTTTGCAGGAAGATTATGTCCGTTGTGACGTCCGTTCCCGCCGCGTCCTTGAATGTGTTGTTCGGAAGCCTTATCGCTCCCAAAAGATCGGCTCTCTGGGCGATGTACTTCCTTACGGTCGGATCAGCCTTATCCATCGTAAAGCGCGATGTGATAAAGGCCATGACGCCTCCGGGACGAACCTTGTCCAAGGTCTTTGCGAAGAAGTAATCGTGGATATTGAAATTGAGCTTGTCATATCGCTTATCGGAAACCTTGAACTGACCGAACGGCACGTTTCCGACCGCCGCGTCGAAGAAGCTGTCGGGAAGCTCGGTACTCTCGAATCCCTGCACGGCGATATTGTTCTTCTGATAAAGCTGCTGCGCAATCCTTCCTGAAACGCTGTCAAGCTCCACGCCGTAGATTTTCGACTGGCTCATGCTGTCGGGAATCAGCCCCATGAAATTGCCGATGCCGCAGGATGGCTCCAAAATGTTGCCGTTCTTGAAGCCCATATTCTCAAGAGCCTTGTAGATGCTCCTGATGACTACGGGAGGGGTAAAGAACGCCGTCAGCGACGATTCCCTCGCTGAAGCGTATTCCTCATCGGTCAGCATCTTTTTAAGTTCACCGTAATGGGGATTGGTCTCTTCACAGAACTCCGAAAGCCCGCCCCAACCGACGTAATCGGAAAGGATACTCTGTTCAACGGTATTTGCGAGCCTGTGTTCACCCTCCAGCTTATGAAGCAGCGAGATCGCTGTTATATTGTGGTAGAACCTTTCAAGAGGTGTACCGACGCCTATCTTGTCGTCCTTAATAGTAAAGTTCGTGCGGTAGTCGGACTTGATCTCGGGATAAAGGATATGCGGCGCAAGATCTCTCTTTGTTTTCTTTTGCGCCGGAGGTGCGAGCTCTGCTTCCGGCTTTGCGGTTTCTTCGTTCCGAATTATCTCTTCCGCTTTCTTTTCAGCCTGCTCAAGCTGCCGGTCGGTGTAGTCGGTAAGCTCGTTGAAATCGAGATTTTCGAGAGCGCCGCACATTTCATTCAGGTCTAAGTACAGCCATCTGTCAACGAGTACGCCCGCGATGTATCGGTCAATGGAATAATCGACGAGATTGGCGTTGACCTGCGTTTCAAGCCCCATATCTCCGACTGTCGTATGTGCTATGCCGACCGCGCTGAGATCGGAGAAGTCCGCGTCCTCCGAGAACTCCTCTTGGCAGTATTCGTTTATGAGACGTTTCGCTCTGTCGAGATCGGTTTCAGACTCTACGGATTTCTCAACGGGTATTTCGACCTCGGTCCCGGTGGGGCCGATGACAGCATTCTCTATCTCGACGAGGTATTTATCGTTCAGCGGGTTCTCGGCGATCTTCCGCATGAACTCGTCTTTCGGCATTTCCTCCGTGAGAAGCGGGAACTTAGGATCAAAAAGAATAACGGGATCGCCAAGCTCGGTGATCTCGTATTCCTTCGTGCCTATATAGACCGGATCTCCCAAAGAGAAACGGTACTCTTTTTCGGGCTCGGGAGGCGGATTGAGTTCTTCTTCAGTCGGTTCAAAGGGCTTTGCAAGCTCTCCGTCGAGCTCGTCGAGAACCGCCTGCGCTCGTTCCGTCAGGTGAGTGTCCTCGGTTATTATCCGATTCAGAACCTCGCGCATCGCGGGAAGAATAAACACATCGGGTTGATTTCTCCATCCCTTGATGACCCTTTCTCCCATTCCGAAGCAGCGACCATAATCCTTGGTCGTCGCCTCCTTGAAAAGAATATCGGAGTTTCCGAGCTGTTCCTCAAAGTCGTTGAAATCGTGAACGACCAAATTGAACCTTTCGGCGATCCCGTTTCGCGTGTTCCGCTTTTCCCGCTCGCGCTTGTATTCGGGATATGCTTCCTTCTCCTTTGGGGTAAGATACCTGTCGGCAGCGATCAGTTCTCCGATTCGTTTTGCGGCTTTGTTCCAGGGAATCAGTATGGTAGCTTCGCCCTTTTTGAGTTTTATACCCTTACTGTCATGCTCCTCCCAGTAGGCTGAACCGGGGATGGCGTCAGAACGTCCGCCAATACCGTACTCGTTTTTAAGAAACACGATGTTCTTATCGGTCGATTCCTGCTTCTCAAACTGCTCGTATATGCGGAGCTTTCCCTGACTAACTCCGCTTCCTCCGGCGAGCACATAGTCTATCGCCGCCTGCGGGATGGTAAACTCATTCTTCCGTTCCTTGATCCTCTGTTCAAGGAACGAGATCTGATCGTCAACGGAGGGGAGGTCATGCTCCTCGGGGGAGAGCCAAGTGTCAAGAAGTATCTGTCCGTAGATGCAGTCCGCAACGCTCCACCACGGGAGATAGTCCTCCTTGTCGCGCTTTAAGTAGCTTCCGCGCCAGATGTGAAGAACGTCCTGATATGCGCGATATCCCGCTCGGTCTCTGTTTTCGAGAAACTGCTCTACAAAGGTATTGTCAAAATAGCTCCTAATGAAATCACCACGCTCCTTTCGGCTCTCGTGAGCCTCAAAAAACGCGGCGATCTCTTTTCTGTGTTTTCTCAGAGCATAGCTGGTTCTGAGCAGTTCGTTTTTTGCGTCCGGGTCGTAGTAGTAGGGTATTTCACTTCGCTTATTGAAGTCGTGCCCACTTAACTGTAGACCAGCTCCGTGAGGACTATCTCCTCCGCCTGAGCCTTCAGTGAGTTCATCATCCGTACCCACTCCATCTGATTCTTCGCTTTCAGGCTCTCGTTCACTCCGGCTCTCTTCGCCAGCTCGTTCGTCAGCCTCTCGACCGTCTCCGTCGCTTCGCGGTCGATCCTCTCCAGCTCGTCCTTCAGCTCGCCTGTCATCAGCATCGCCGTGTAATACGGTCTCCGTTCGTTCTTGAGGTACTGTTTGCGCAATATCCCATATTTCCCAATCTTCGGTGCTTCGGGGGGCAGAAGATTCGGGAGGAGATAGTCGCCCTCCTGTCTGTAGGTCAGTTCCATGTTCATCGCTCCTTTCGGTGTTTTTGTTTATGCCTTCATTATCGTCTTTCTTTTCGGCTTTTGCAATTATGCGATTTTCACGCTCGTCCTTCTCGACACTTCTGACCGTAGTCTCGATTTCCCTAAGTATCATCTCGGAAATATCGCTCACAGCGTCGCCGATCACGCTCAAAGTCCTCGGCGTATCGAAGTCCGAAATGCAGATAAAATCGCTCGGTCGATAATATATTTTTGCGTCGATCCCACAGCGGGTGAGGACTTGATATGCGATACTGTTCTCAAGGAGTGCCTTGAACCTCTCCTCAAGCCCGGTATCGTCATATTGAGAAATACCGCTCCCGCGTGATACACTTTTTAGATTCTCGATGTAGTCCTCGGCGTTATCCTGCACGACCTGGCGGACGATCTCTCCGATTGCGGCCTCGAACACGGTCTTGTTTTCGACCTCTCCGAAGTTGTCCTCAAGAGCCGCAAGAACGGCGTCCTTGTATTCGGGTCTGTACCTCCAGAGCTTCACCTCGTACCCGTATCGGCTGTTGGTATCGGATATGTCGAATACATGGCGGAGCCTGTAAACGCTGCTGTCATCGACAAGCAGGGCGATTCCCTTCGTGCCCTTGTTCACCCAGCGACCGAGCTTGTTCCAAGTCTCGATCTCCGCGCAGGCTGTGGCATCGGGCTTTTGAGCGTAGATTAGTACTTGATCCTTGAAACGGTACTTGTAGTTGTTTGCGGCAGTCCTTAAATACTCCATGTATCTTTCGGGTGACGACGCGATCTCGTTGGACTTGAAGTTATAAAGCTCCGAGGTAAGTATGTATTTGCTCGGCATATCTTTCACCTCTCATTGTCCCGGTCTCGCAGAGGAGGGCAGCGCTCCATGTATTCCTTCAAGGTCGAAGTCGTCCCCTCATAGTTCCAATCGGTCTCTTCGTCGATAAGGCGATACGGTCTGCTGTTCGGCGTATCCCTTACGAGCCTTATTGGTCTGTTCGATATGAGAGTACCCCAATGGTTGACGAGGATGCACTCCGCAATCTCACAGGGAATACCCTGCTGATCGTCGTCGTGCCTGACCTCGTACATGAACATACCTTTCGGGAGCGTGCTCCTGTCACAACGGGCGCAGGTGAAGAGCATAGGCTTATCGAATACCGTTACGTTCTCGAACTCCTCAGTACGAATATCTGTTCTGTATCCGCTCATCGTGCGACCGCCTCCCTATGATTAACCTGCGGGAACTCCCAGCCGTAGACCTTGCCTATCTCGTCGCCGAGCCTGCGGGTTATGCGCGTTATGTCCGTTCGCGTAGCCTTCCCTTCGTAGATCTTCCATTTGAGGTTTTCGATCTGTTCGTCGCTCACGCCATCCTTGTACGCGCGATACAGATAATGATTTGTCCCATCATGATGTACAGCGTCACATCGAAGGTCGCCGTTTTTATCGACAAACCAAGTCGAGTAGTCCGTATCGGAATACAGACAGTCGCGGATGTTTCCGCTTTCGATCTCCTTGTAGCCGGAGAAACGACCGTTCCAAAGTCCGAGATCGCCTATTATCAGAATAGGTCTTGAGAGCTGTATGTTCAGGTTTATCCGCTCGTCGTCGAGATAGTCTCCGTTTATGTCATACATGAGCGCGACGCGCTCTTCTTCCGTCTTTTCCGGGTACTCGCTTTCGAGATCCGCTCTCCAGTCCTCGTAGTCCAGGTCGTAATTCGACCAGATCAGATGATCACTTTTTTCCATTTTTCTCCTTTCCAAATGAAAAAGCACCTGACGGATCAGATGCCTTTTCACTTATTGTTTTGTTGAAGTTATGATCCTGCTGCGGAGACGATCCCCGATTTTACGGGGAACGCAGGATCGCTCTTGGTCATTGACAACAGTCTGCAAGCCGCGCCTTCCGGATGATTCCTTCCTGCTTCCCAAGCCTCGACGGTTTTGACGGAAACGCCGATATACTTGGCAAAAAGGACTTGGGTCATTCCCGTGCTTTTCCGTATTGTTCTTATCTCATCGGGAGTAAAGGAATCAA
>JAFZOA010000542.1 GCA_017550775.1 Ruminiclostridium sp.
TCCCGCAGCCGGGTACAAGCCGGATAACAGCTCGAAAGCGCCTTCCCGGGTCTCCTACAGGCTCCGTAACCACGACAGGGTATCTCTGAAATGGGGAGCGGTCTCCGGCGCGGACGGGTACAGGATATACAGGCTCTCCTCCGGCGACGGTTTCACCGACTTTGACACGTTCGATCCTGTCGCGGAGAGCGCAAAACCAAAATACACGCTTAAAAAACTTACGGCGTACACACCGTACACCTACGCTGTGACCGCCTTCGTAAAGTCCGGCAATACAGTCACCGAAAGCGTGCTCTGTACGGTGAGCTTCACCACGCCGGAGAAGTGGTACTACTCAAAGGGCAACGATGAGCTTGTCTCCGACGACGACCCCGGGTACGACACCGGGAACGTCTTCCGGTACCATTACGACGGGAGTGGGCTGAAAAAGTTCAACTACTTCAAGAAACTCCCGAAGGACAGCATTTCCGCCGAAGCCAACGAGAACACATACAAGGTAAAGGACGTTCAGCAGTACGGCGGGTACGTTTACCTGTACCTCACCAACCTTGACGAGTTCGCTGACGACGAGGGGTATGCCACCGAGGTGTATCGCTTCCGGAGCGACGGAACCGCAATGGAGCGTGTGAGTGTAAGCGGCGGCAAGCCGGACAGAAGGCTCGTCATCGACGCGGATACCTCCTATCTCGGCTATGACTCCGGTATCGACAACGGTGAACTCCCGTACATCACCGAAGCGATAGTGAGCAAAACTGTCCGCGATAGGAACTACACCCTCCGAAGCATACCGCTGTTCCGGGAGAATGGCTGGTGCATCAGCAATTTCGTCGCCGAAGGAGACTACCTGTACTTCTTCACTACGCCGTACCGCGTTTCCGGGCGCACCCACGTTGAAGACTATGAGCCGGACACGTCGGCTAAGCTTTGGCGCGTGTACCGTGCGGCCCCGTTCGCTCTCACCTATGACGAGTATGGGTATTTAAAGTACCCCGATACCGACGGAATGTGCGAGTGCCTGTGCGGTATAAACTATCCGTACTGTCAGAACGGGATATGGTTGATCGGCTTCAGGGACGGTTATCTGTACTACACTGTGAACGCGAAGACCGACGAGGACGGCGATGACAGGTTCGTTCTGTACCGTATCTCCCCCACTGGTGAGAACGACAGGCCGGAGAAGCTCGTAAAGCTTGATATTGACGAGCTTTACGACGCGCAGATAAGCGGGAACTATATCTACTTCTTCACCGGTAAGGACGGCTACCGCATGAAGCTCGGCGGGAAGAAGCTGAAAAAGCTGTACACCCTGGACGAGGGTGACTACTATGAGACAGAGTATGCGCTCCGCGAAAACAAGCAGCCCTCTGTCGTGATCGAGAACGGATATATCTACATCACAAGCTATACGGACGAGGTGTATTACCGTGTTCAGACCAACGGGAAAGGGCTTAAGAAGAGCGGCAAACCTTTCGTCTGGCGATAAATGACAAATACAGATCCCCCGACCTTCCGGACAGAGTTATGTCAACGGTCGGGGGATATTTGTTTTTTCCGGAGATCATTGACGAACTTTCAAAACTATCAAAAATAATAAAAAAACTATTTACAAAACGCCGGAACTGTAGTATAATATATTGGAATATGCACTTACAAAGGAGATATACCATGCTGCAATACGAGGAACTTATACTTGAATTTGAAAATCTTAAGCCTCAGCTCAAAGACCTTGCCGCCGCTATAAACACGGACGGCCTCAAAAAGGATATCGCCGCGCTTGAGGAACAGACCGCCCAGCCCGACTTCTGGAACGACCCCGAAAGCTCGCAGAAGATATCCCAGAAGCTCGGCGCGCTCAAAGCAAAGCTCGCACAGTACGACAAGCTTGCCGAGAGCTTCGACGACGTTATCACCATGGCGGAGCTCGCAAACGAGGAGGACGACGAATCCATGCTCCCCGAGATCAGAGAGCTTGCCGAGAAGACTAAATCCATGCTCGAAGAACAGAAGCTCGTCACCCTGCTCTCCGGCGAGTTCGACTCTAAGAACGCTATCCTCACCTTCCACGCCGGTGCAGGCGGAACAGAGGCGCAGGACTGGGTGGAAATGCTGTACAGAATGTACAACCGCTGGGCAGAGCGCCACAACTTCAAGGTCTCGCTGCTCGATTACCTCGAAGGCGAAGAAGCCGGTATCAAGAGCGCTTCCATTCTTATCGAAGGTCTCAACGCTTACGGCTTCTTAAAGTCCGAGAACGGCGTTCACCGCCTTGTCCGCGTTTCTCCCTTCGACGCTTCCGGCCGCAGACATACAAGCTTCGCAAGCCTCGAAGTCATGCCCGAGATCGACGAGGATACCTCCGTTGATATCCGCCCCGAGGACATTGAAATGGAAGTTTACCGCTCCAGCGGTGCAGGCGGCCAGAAGGTCAACAAGACAAGCTCGGCGGTGCGCCTTATCCACAAGCCCACCGGTATAGTCTGCGCCTGTCAGACCCAGCGTTCACAGGTTCAGAACCGCGAGTACGCAATGAGAATGCTTATCTCCAAGCTCGTTGAGATCAAGGAGAGAGAGCACCTCGAAAAGATCTCCGATATCAAGGGCGAACAGCTCCAGATCGCATGGGGAGCACAGATACGCTCTTACGTCTTCATGCCCTACACCCTCGCCAAGGATCACCGCACAGGCTTTGAAATGGGCAATATCCAGGCTGTCATGGACGGCGATATCGACGGCTTCA
>JAFZOA010000543.1 GCA_017550775.1 Ruminiclostridium sp.
ATAATGAACAGGACGGGTTACTCTAATTTTGATGTATTATTTTGTAAATGTACACATTTATTTATTACAACCTTACCAAGCGAGCTGTTCGCTTTAATGATATCAATTGTTTTGGATTGGTCGTGGTTTTATTTATTGACTGAATATTTTGTGATACTGATAATTGTTGCATTTACTTTTTCGCTAGAAAGGAATAAAATTTATGATACATATAAGTAATTTGGTGAAGTATTATGGGAAAATATGCGTATTAAATGACATAAATTTAAATATTTCAAAAGGAGAAATGGTTGCAATCACAGGTAAAAGCGGTTCTGGCAAAACGACCTTACTTAATATTATAAGTTGCAATATTATTTATGATTCCGGTGAATACTTATTTAACGGTAAATCATCTGCCTCTCTAGATTTATTAAACTATAGAAGAAATGTTATGGGATATATTATGCAAAATCCAATTATGATGAATAATTGGAGTGTAGAAAAAAATATTATGATAGGGATTGATATGTTTCATATAAAAAGGATGCAAAAGATTAACAAATTTAATGAAATTGTATCGACTCTAAAAATTGAGAATCTTGTTGAAAAAAATGTAAACCAGTTATCAGGTGGAGAAAGGCAAAAAATCGCCATAGCGCGTACACTGATTTATCCCAAGCAACTTTTATTAGCTGACGAACCAACTGGATCAATGGATAGCGCATCTGCAAATGATATTATGAATATATTTACTGAGTTAAATAAGAATGGAGTAACACTTATAATTGTTACACATGATATGGATGTTGCTAAGCGATGTAATAGAAAAATTGAAATATCAGACGGCAGTATTATTTCTGACAATTGAGAAAGTAATGAAAGTAAAACAAAAATATATGTATAGCTATTACTATTTAATTTGAGGAGGATTAATATATGCCTTATAATGAATATAGACAGCAGGCAGAACAATACTTTGAAATAGGCAAGGATAAACTTGCTTCAGGAAATAAAGGCGAGGCAGGAAATAATTTTAATTTGGCAAGAGCTATCGCTGTGAAAGAAGGACTGAATGATTTAATTGCATCAATAGACTCATATTTAAGAGTTCTTTAATGTTTCGACGGACTATTCCTAAAGCTATACATATATATTAATAAAACACCTGTTTTCTATAGATTTTATTAGTAGAGAAGTAATTTTCAATTTCTGTCGAAAGGAGGAATATTTATATGACAGAAAATAGAAAAAGCAAGGAAAACAAGCCGGTTTTAGCAATATGTTATGACTTCGATAAAACATTATCGCCTGATGATATGCAAGCTCAGGGATATATACAAGAAGTCTATGACGGTGACGTATCTGCATTTTGGAAGGAATCCAATGATATGGCAGAGGCTAACGAGATGGATACCAATTTGTCGTATATGTACAAAATGGTTCAAGAGGCAGCGGGTCGTATTGTATTTACACGGAAAGCTCTCGAAGCGTATGGTGCCAAGGTTCGATTGTTTAATGGAGTAGAAGAATGGTTTGAAAGGATCAGAAAATATGGTTCGGAGCATGGTGTTATAGTAGAACACTATATTATTTCATCGGGACTTAAAGAGATGATCGAAGGAACATCTGTTGCCAAAGCAGGAGCTTTTGAAAAAATCTACGCAAGTTCATTTTTATATAATGAAAGAGGCGTGGCGGTTTGGCCGGCACAAGTTATAAATTACACCAACAAAACGCAGTTCTTATTCAGAATCGAAAAAGGCGTTTTGGATATCAATGATTTCGGCGTAAATGACTACTTCGATCCCGAGGATATCAGAGTTCCATTCAGAAATATAGTCTATATCGGTGACAGCGATACAGATATTCCCTGCATGAAGCTGGTTAATACATACGGTGGTCATTCCATAGGAGTTTACAATAATGACACGTTAGACAAAACAAAAGTCTATAAAATGCTTCACGATAATAGAATCAAGTTCTTTGCTCCTGCTGATTATACCGAAGGTTCGGAATTGGATAACATGGTAAAAGCGATAATTAATAGAACCGCTTCAAACGAGATTCTTGAAAGTTTACATTATGATTGCAAAAAAGAAGAGATAAAGTATAGCTTATCAACGTCAGCTGACCTCCATAAGAAGGAGAGGGTGGATGCAATTCTCTCGCTAAGTAGGAGTGGGAGCTTTGCAACTACACATACCGTCATCCAAAAGCTAAGTGAGTTTGACGATTGGGACGATGAGGATGTTGATATGTTATTGGATATAGCAATCAAAAACACTCAAGTGCGCTACATTATTAACGACTTGGATGTTAAAGCGTTTTATTTATCGATTATAAAACTGACATCTGATGATAATGAAAAAGCACTAATAATCAATGCAGAAATAAAATAATGTGTTATTAAGTACAATAATCCTATTATTCAGTTGAAATGTAGGACTTGATCGAGTTCAACTTTTGATATCATAACGTGGTTTGTTATATTGGGAAATATACAATATGAAATTATTTAATGGAGGGCAACATGAGAATAGATAATAAAGCTTGGATAACCATTTATGAGAAAGATTTTTCTCCTGATAAGTATATATATCATTACACTACTTTTGATTCAGCAATTATTATATTAAATAGTATGTCTTTAAGATTTTCAAATATATGTAAAGCCAATGATACAGCTGAATCTAAGCCTAAATTAGTTTTCCAAAAGAATGTAACCGAAGATGATAAAGAAAGAATCGTTGATTTTTTTATAAATGTAAATACTTTAGGATTAAAAATATTATGTTTTACAAGAGACAATATAACAGATACCCTTTTAGAAAAAGACTTACAAAAAATGTATGCAGACTATTCTGGCAGAGGTTTCTCACTTCCGCGAATGTGGGCACAATATGCTGAAAACAACTCTGGAATATGTCTTGTTTTTGATAAGGCTAAATTTTTAACTTTGGTTGATCGACAAATTAAATTGCTGGTTATTAAAAAAGATAATGTAAATTATATAGATCAGTTTAAAGGATATAAGGTCAAAAGAGAAATTGTAGATAATATATTAAATTATTTGTATAGTGAACGTAGCAACGTTGGGAATACTATTATTGGAAGGCAACTTTTCAATAAATTCCCACAATTAGTTAATTATAATTATTTTAATAAGTTAGATGATTGGAAAGGAGAACATGAATATAGAATATTGGCAATTAATGACAAAGATATATTTGTTAACCATATTGAGGACTCTCTAAATGGTATTGTTATTGGTGAAAGAATACCAGCTGAGAAGGAGAGAATAATTAAAATGTTTTGTCAGGATTTAATTCAAATCAAAAAAATCTCATTTACAAATAATGGTTGTAAATTAGAAAATGTTAATTAGTAATAAGGAGGTTTTAAAATGCAGGATTATAAGGATTGTGTTCCAAAATTAAGACCAGAAGAGAATAGTAGATATATAATTATAATAGATGATAAAATGTCTGAAGAAGACAAGGATTTATTAATAAAACAAATAAATGATAGTCTTTTTTACATAATTAGAGATATTAATGCTACTTTAGGAACCAGAATTATACCATATATTCAAGTAAGGAAAGGACGCGAAAGTGATAAAAAGGTAAGAATGCTTATAGGTCATAATGATAATGATTTCTACAGGAATGATGACGAAGAATCGTGTTATGACATGGATAAAGAGTCTCATGTTATAATACTTGAGTCTTTTGGCCCACAAAGAATAGTTGCCGTAAGTGATGGAATGATTAAAGGGTCAGCCAAAATTTATGTAGATGAAAAAGATAGAGCTGCAGCTGCTGTTGATATTTTTCTCGACATTGCGATGTTCAATTCGTATTCGTTTTTGAACGCTTTTAATATTTCTCGTAGGCAAGATTTTAGTAAAGAGAAATATAAATACTATATAAATCATTTGCGTAATAAGAAGAGTTATTATCGTGTTGATGACACAAGAGGTATTCTTTCATATTATTCTTTTGCGTTTAATGCACGCAGTGATGGAAATAGTATAGACATAATAGAGTATATTGACATTTGGGATCAATTTATGTCTGATAGTTATAAGAATGAAATTAATACTATTCCCAGTCCATCAGAACAATTAAAGGGACATAGAGATTATGAGATGATACCGAAGAAATATAAATCCAATAAATTTTGGATTCAAAAAGGAAAGGGAAGCTATTTACTATTAAAAGTCAACAAGAAGGTATCCAAAAACAATAGAAGCTATAGACTCAAACAGTTGTCATATTATTACTATAATTCAAAAGCAATCAGATGTAATAGAATTGCAGTTGTTCCATTAAGTGAGTATTTTAATCCTATGTTGCATAGATTTATTGATGAAAAGGTAATAACTGTTTATAAAATTATTGTCTGATAGATAAAACAGGGTATTTAAAGAAAAGGACATATAACCAATGAAATTGTGGGTTATATGTCCTTTTCTTTATATGCATTTTTAAAAAAGCACCGTAAAATCAGCGTTTGTTGGACTTGTTAGAGTGTGATTACAGGCACACTGATTTCAACAACACTATTGTCACAAAATGGACGATTTCACGAAAAACAAAATATATTAGTCTATCGCACATTGGATTGGATTTGCTTTTATATAAGGCGGCAAGTGAAAACACCTGCCGCCATGATTATATTTCTTATTAAAGCATCTCCGCAAGATCGTGAATTCCATTATTTGCTCTCATCTCATACGCAAAATCAAAACTTGCGTCCTTGAGCTTGCTAATAAGCCCTACGATAATGTTGAAAATAGGCGAGCTCACCGAGACACTCCCGACCATATTGCTAAGTACATTTAATGCCTCCAGTCTGCTCTTGCAGCCAAGCGACTGCAAAAGTATCCTTTCTTCAAATGTTAAAATGCTGTTCATTACGCATTCCCCCTTATCTTGACTTTCTCTTGTGATGTTCCGCAGTTTTGTCGGGAACATCCGGTTTATCCTGCTTCTGTTCTTCCTTCAGCGAAGCGTTTTCTGGTACCCATCTGTCACGATCTATGCTTTCGCGCATAAAGTCGTGTAAGGGCTTATACCCCGCCTTATCAACATAATAAGCGTCCCTGCCTACTACGACAACATCACTTACACTTAACGAATGTCCCTTGAAATCTTCAGGACGGTCTATATTGAACTTCTGGAATATAGCTTCAAGCGTTTCGCCCATACCAGTGCCATGTTCAGGTAAAATGTCGCTGCTTGCGACATATATCTTTTCATAAATGCTGATCTGCGGTCTTATACCTCTCTTTTCAAGACTTGCAAAAGATTCAAAACGCAAACCGCTTCCTTCGGGAATATCGTGCCTGATCTGATAGATTTCAAAGGTAAATCCCTTTTTCTTATCCTCAATCTCAGGATTTTTGAGAATATCAGCAAGCGCCGCATTACATTCCGTAAAACTACCCCTAACAATGACCTTATCGTTCTGATACTCACCGTTCGCGTCTTTGACGAGCCTTTGCAGATAATGAGAATGTGTAGGATTTGCGCCTTTTGTCATCTTTATAAGATATTCTACATCAGGCGCGCGTTCGGGGTCTCCCCACATCATAGCGCGGTTTTTCTCCCAAAGCAATTGCGGATGTATGAATTCAACCCTCGCCGAGCCCTTACGGTCATTCCATATCCCCATAAGTGCCTTTTTTGCTTCGGATATGCTTGCCATGCCAGATTTTACTATTGCAACCTGTCCGTCAGCGCATAACGCTTCTATCTGATACTTTCTGGTCGTAGTCTGCGAAACAGCATAAAACTCGGACGACATCGGCTCTATCTTTGCTTCTTTTTTGCGTTCCTCTAACGCATTCTTTGCTGCTTCATAGGCACCTTTATTCTCCTCTGAATAGGACTTTTCCGTAAAGAGCCTGTATTCTTCTGGAGATATGTCCATTTCTCCGACCTCGCCGGTGATCGTAACATACGAAACATTCACCTGTAAGACTTTTTTATAATATTCCTGCGGACTTTCTCCAGAATCCCGCTGTGCTGCATCGTACTCGTCATTTTCAAGCCAACCCATGCCGCTTATATAATACTGATTCGCAGATGTTTTGTAGTATTTCGTTTCAGGAATGCCGCGATAATCATCGCGTATCTCGACTTTTTCAAGCGGCAGAAGAAACCTGTCCTTGAACAGATCAGATAGCTTCGGTTCTTCCAGTTCCGGGACTGGCATAGCAAGTTCTTTTTCACGATCTATAAGGCGCTCATAGAGCGAACAGAGCATAACCGGGTGTACTTCCGTAAGGAACTCCAACCGCATCCTATCGCTGTCAAAAGCGTATTCCTGCGCCTTTTCCTTTACCGCCTTTGAAAAGCGACCGTCCTGATCTTTAAGCTGAATAGTCGCAGCGATAGTGTACATAGCGCGTTTCAACCCGAACTGTTCTTCAAGATCCTTTACAAACCCAGAAAGATCGCGCGCGGCATATCTGTCGGAGAGATTATCATTGATAAACTTCACACAGGCTTTTGAAGCCCTCAGACTGTTGCGCCATTCTTTTTCCTTTGAACTCTGCATAGCAGCCATATACGACATGGTGCATATCGGCACATCCTTCATTGTCGGCGGTTCAGTCGGTCTTGTTTCGGGGACAATCGGCTTCGCTTTCTCCTTTACAGGCTTTCTCTGCTTTGTCTTTACAGTCTCCTGTTTTTCTGGTTCAGGCGGCGGCTCGCCATATTCCTCGTCCATAGGCGGCGGTGGATATTCGGGAGGCGGCGGCGGATAACCGTAGTCCTCTGTAACAGTCGGAGCAGCTTTTTTACGACCGCTTTGTATGTCATACATTGCCTTGACCTTATCGACAGCCGCTTCATAACGCGGTATATCCGCTTTGTTGATCGAGATCGTAGTAGAATCGCCGTTCTTCTTTCCGCTGAAAGGTACTCCGTCTGCATCAAGCTGTTTTGCTACATTCTCTGCATGACGGGGATTAAGAGAATAATACGCAATATCGTTACGATTGCCGAGCTTTCTGTAATCGGTATTCCCTATAATATCGGGATTATCGGAAAAGGACCCGCTTTTCATCTGGGGAGACGCAGCAGTATCGAACTGTACAGCATACTCAGGAACAGCGGTCTGAGGACGGGTATCCTTTTTTGGATACGAAGCCTTGACCTTTTTTACAGCCGCTTCATAGCGGGGCGTATCTCTCTTGTTTATCGTCAGCGTAGTCGTAAAGCCCTTTCGCACTCCGCTGAAATGCACTCCGTCCGCTTCAAGCTGCTTTGCAATGCTTTCTGCATGACGATTATTAAGATTTGCGTAATATGCAAGCTCACTCTTACTCCCAAGTTTCTCATACGGCGTATTACCGAGGATATTCGGATTCCTACGCGCAGGTGTACTTCCCTGCTGATATGTGTTCGGCATCTTTTCCTCCTTTTCCTTACTGTTTGCCGCAGTCATGTCAAATTCCGTTTCAGCCATAAACTGATAATCGGGAACAGCAAAGTTATCATTTCTCCCCGCAGCGTCAATCTCATCACGGGACAATGCTATTTCTCCATTGATATATACATCAAGGTCTTTGTCCCACATTTCAAGCGCAGCCGTCTTTGAAACTGTCGTAAGTCCCTCTGTGTCCACTTTTGCACGTTTCGGGTTATCTTCCTTCTCTATACCGAAAAAGCCGTCAAAGGTCTCTATCTCATAACGTTCAAGAGCCATACCCTCTGAATTATCGGGATAAAGCAGATATACAGCTTCTCCCCGGTCAAAGGCTTCGAGTGCGGCTTCTTTACTGCCCAGCGGAGTCATGTACGAAAAGTCATATCCGTAATTCATACGCTGATTTATTATAGCTTCGGTATCGGCTATCATCTTTACGGTTTCTTCAAAGTCCTCATGATCGGCGGCAAACACCTTTATAGCGTCTATTTCCGTCTTATCATAAACGAGCCCATCATCAATACCGTGTTCGATCATCAGCTCCGCTTTCTGAATATTGTTGAGTTCATCATCGGCAATAATATCTTCGACCGAAAGTTCGCGTTTCTGCATTTTAAGCAACTCGGAATCAACCTCGGATATGATAGTCTTTGCCGCAGTCTGTATCTCCTGCAACACTTTCTGCAACTGTTCAAGCGTCTTTCCGTTCGTCCATGTCGCTATGTACGGGAAAGAATACTCAGATGTATCTATCCCGAAATGCTCCGCAACAATAAATGCAGTCGATTCCGCCTGTATCTCCTTTTCGTTTCGGGGAGATTTTGCAGTTACGATCTTCTTGTTCGGGTCATGAAGCAAACAATGTGCGGTCTCGTGAAATACGGTTTTAAGTGTCTGGGTATCACTCATACCCTTGTTTATAACTATCCGATTGCTTGTCGGACTGTAATAGCCTTTTGAACTCCCGCGAATATCTTCAAACTCTATGTCGATTCCCGTTACCTTACGGAGAGCCTTGAAGATCGCTTCCATGCGGGCTTTGTCAATATCTCCGCTGAGTTCCTGCACCGGTTCGGGAATGGGCTCACCCTCTGTCTGTGACACATCAAAGACATACGCTTTTCTGAACGAAATACCAGTGACATTCTCCGAAACGGTCTCCATTTTCTCGGTACCGTCATCGTTGTAAAGCTGATTACCGAATTCGTCCTTTGCAGGACGCTCAAATTCCTCAAACTGATTTGTTTTGTACTTCACCGGGGCGAGTATCGGAATACCCGCCTCACCTTTTTTCACCTGTCTGCCGAGCTGTTTCCACTTACCGTAAGCCGCTACGAAAGAAGCGTCCGGGCGCGCACTTACAATAAGCATAGTGTTATTTGCAGAATAGTCCGTGAACTTTGCCGCGAATTTAAGATAATCCACATATTTCTCGGAAGTGAATACCGCCTTAACACCCTCGTCGATACGCTTGAACATATCCTCGATCTCCGCCTGCTTTTTCTGTCGGTATGCGGCATTTTCCTCGGCGGTATAGCCTTTTATCGCCATTTATTGTACTCCTTTCGTCCTTATCGAGCCTTATGCTTCGGTTTCTGCTGTATCTCCGGCGCAGGTGCTTCTTTCGCCTGCATCTGCGGAGCCTTTTGCTGTTCTCTTTCCTGTTCCTGCTTTCGGTCTATGGAATACTGAATATCGTCAGCCGTTTCTTCAAGAGCCAGCCCAATATCATAAAGCGCATGGAACTCGCTGTTTGTACACCATGTCTCATAAACCTCGTCGAGCGTATTCGAGCTTGACAGCAACGCCTTGTATTGCTTTTCCGACAGCGAAGCAGATTGATAAGCACAAAAGTCGAGAATATCCTTCTTGGTAACGATCTGATAAGCGGAATCTACGATCTCGTCGGGAGATTTGCTTTTGACATCTTCTATGAAGCGGTCATATTCTCCCTGCATCTTCTCCGACAGCTTGCTTTCATACTGGCTCTGGACAAACTTTCTTCTGAGATCCTCCAGTTCGTTTCCGGAAATATCGCGGTCAGGATATTCACTTATGATCTCTGCTGCACTGTCACGGAATTTCTCCCAATCAGATAGCCTCATGTATTCACGGACTTTAACAGCCAGCTCATAGTCCTTGACAAATATAGCGTCCCCGGCATCCAGCGACTGCTTAATATCAGAAACATCATAGTAATAATTAAAACCCTCGCAGCCACGAAGATGAACACCGAGCTTATCGAGTTCTATTGCAACTTCGGGATAAACCGAAAGTGAAGCCTGATCTGTAGGAGTATATACACGATTCTGTATCATCTCAACAGCCTTTACATAAGTACATTCCTCATAGGCAAGCGCCACAAATGTATCTGCGGCACTTGCATGATACATGGTATGACTTGTAATACTGTCAAGCATATCTCCGAGATACTTTTCGTTATTCTTCTGGAATCGCGCGAACTCCATGATATGATTTAAGTCGCGTTCGTCAATGACACCGCTCTTGTATGCGTCACACAGCTTATTTACTGATGTAACAGAAAACAGCGTATCAGCCATATTCCGCGCATCTTTTTGTGGACTTTCAGCCATAACGGACAGGGATACATCGCTGTATCCCTGTGTTGCTACCTTACGAAACTCTCTTTCAGTGAGCTTCTCCTTTAATATTTCCAAGCTATCGTCCCTTGTCATAATCATTCCCCCTTATCTTCTTTTCGTTTTTACCATAGCCTGCTGTTGCATTATCGGTTTTGTCGGTATGCTGTCAGCGTATTTGCGCTCATCCCGTTCTGGTGCTTCTCTTTCCTCTTCGTCACGGCTTTCGTCGATAGACGGTTCTTCATCATCAATCACGGGGATAATGTCATCATCCTCGTCCATAACGTGATTCTTTGACAGTTCCGCATTTACAAAAGCGAGCCTTTGCAGCTTTTGTTCTAGTTCTTCGGCGTGTTCAAATGGTTTTGCAACAGTCAACTTTGCCTGTTCGAGATTTGCCCGCGCCTGTTCAAGATCGGCGGTCACTTTCTTTATTCTTCCGCTGATTTGCGAACCTGCAACATTCTCTATACGACGCAGATTACCTAAAGGGTTATTTGTAGTTATTTCAGTTGTATAACTCAGTTCTCTCTTTAGTACAGCTACCGCAGGAGAGCCTTCACCGAACATTGTTCCTTTCGCACTGTTAGGTTCCACCGATACCTCAAAGCCGTAATATGTGCCGACAGGGACAGGCTCGTTCTTTGCGAGACATTTAATAATTGCCTTTTCCACAGCCTCGCCCGCTGTCGGCCTTTCTGTTACTGTTTCACCGTCAATAACCATTGCAAACTCCGCACCTTCGGGGTGACGTTCCTGAAAGGCTTTCAGATCGGCGCTTGCCTTTTGCAGTATAGCCGCATAGTTTTCAATAGTGACCGGCAGTTTTCTCTCAACCATATCACGCATTTTGAACATTGAGCTTTTGTGCGCGGTCTCCAGAGTACGAAGTGCAGCAATATCGTTGTCAAGCTGTATCTTTTCCTTTATCATGGGATTTCCGCTTGCTATCGCCTGCATCTGCGAATATGTCAGAACGGTCTCGTCAACATCTTCGGACACACGAACAGGGTCTTTGCTCGTCATTATCTGTGATATGAACTTTGCCTTGTTTGTGATAATACCCATCATGTAGCTGTCAAAGGTGTTTTCCGTCAGATAATGATATATACCGACCTCCGAAAAAGTGTTGCCCTGTCTTATGCCGCGTCCGTCCTGCTGTGTAAGATCGGCAGGCTTCCACGGAATATCGAGATGATGAATAGCACATATCCTGTCCTGCACATTCGCACCGGTTCCGAGCTTTGTGGTACTTGCGAGAATAAAACGTTTTTCACCGCTGCGGAGTTTTTCATACATTTCGGCTCTTGCCTTATCGGTCTGAGCATCACTTGCGAAGCAGATCTCCTCACGGGGAATACCACGCTTGACAAGCTCGTCCTTTATCGCCTCATAAACGGAGAAATGACCGTCATCGTCATTTACGGCAATGTCACAGAAGATTATCTGAACGCCTTTCTGGTCCATAGTGTCGTAATAGTTCTTTTCGAGATTGTCGATAAGCATCATAACCTTGCTGTCCGGAGAAGGCTCCACATCTTTATAGATACATCTGCTGTCCAGTCCGAGAAGTCGTGCTTCATGCGTTATTTTCAGCATATTATCTTCACGGGGATCAACACAACCGCCATGAATAGCCTCGCTTCGCTTGGCAAGCACCTTCATGTATTCTTTCTGATGCTCGTCGGGCTTTGCTACGACTACTATCGGCTCACCGGTTTTCAGTTCCGGCACTTTCAGCTTTATCATATCCTGTGTCTGAATATCCGCAAATTCCTTGTACATCTGCATAAGTTCAGGGATATTCACGAATTTTGAAAACCTGTTCTTCATCTGAAAGCCGTTACCCGCAGGCTTTATTTCAAGCTGCGATACGACCTCACCGAACGTGCTCGCCCAATCGTCGAATGTTTCAAGTCCCGCCTTTTCCAGTAAGTCGGGACGCAGATAACGCTGCATAACGTAGAACTCGACCATGCTGTTACTTACCGGCGTTCCCGTTGCAAATAGGATATTGTTACAGCCGTATTTATCATTGAGATATTGCGTTTTCATCAGCATATCCTCGGACTTCTGTGCCGCCGTTGTCTGTACGCCGGCCACGTTTGACATTTTAGTCGCCACAAAGCAGTTCTTGTAATTATGTGCTTCATCGACTACCATGTAGTCAAATCCGAGTTTCTCAAAGCAGAGCGAATTATCCTTTTTCGACGACATCAGCTTTGTAAGTCGTTCCTCGATCTTCTTTTTCTGTCGTTCCAGAGCCTTTATCGAGGATCTGTCGCTCTTTTCGGTATCCTGCATAGCGTCCAGTATCGTATCAAGCTCTTTCTGCATGAACATCTTGCAGTATTCGTCAGACATAGGGATTCGCTCAAACTGCTGAAATGACATTATTACTGCATCGTAATCACCGGTCACGCACCTTGCTATGAACTTCTGTCTGTTGTCTTTCGTAAAATCTTCCGGACGTGCCACAAGCAACTTCGCGTTCGGATACAAACGCATCCATTCGCTCGCCGTCTGCAACGTAAGATGTTTCGGAACTACCACACAGGCTTTGTTTATCAGTCCAAGACGCTTTTTCTCCATAGCAGACGCAATCATCTCAAACGACTTTCCCGCGCCTACACAATGCGCCAGAAGAGTATTTCCGCCAAGTTTTGCACGAAGTACGGCATTTTCCTGATGCGCACGCAGCTTTATAGCAGGATTCATACCGGGGAAAGACTGATGTGAGCCGTCATATTCGCGTCCACGAATAGCATTGAAAAGATAATTGTAACGCTCAACATACTTTTCGCGTCGGTCGGAATCTTCCCATATCCAGTTCTTGAACGCTTCTTTCATAAGACGCGCTTTTTCTTTTGCAAGCTGTGTGGCTGCGGCATTGATGACATAAGTGACCCTGCCGTCATCGTCCTCAACCTTGTCTTTAATGACTATATCACGCTGATTCAACAGGTTCTCAAATATCTGATAGCTGTTCATGCGCGCTGTACCGTAAGTCTCAGTAGCTGCGACCGAAAAATCCTGTCCCTTGCCCTCTATTTTGTATTCTCCCATTCTTGTACGTGTAACAGGATGATCGAACCGCCCGGTCTTTGCCTTAGCATATTCGCGCAGAAAGCGGTTATAGTCATCAAGGTCTATCCAGTTCGCACCGATACGCACAGAGATCTCGCTCGCTTCAAGATCTTTCGGTATAACCGCTTCAAGAGCGGTCACATTCCTTGCATAAGCATTGTCGATATGGTCAGCGAAACTTTTAGCTATACGCAGCTTTTCGCGGACATTTCCCGAAAGGTATTCCGAAGCGTCCACATAACCCGAAAGCGGATCATCCTCCTTTGCTTTTGTGGGGTCTCTGTAAATCTGATCACCGAGGTCTGCAATGACCTTTTCGGGAGTATCGCCTGTAAGTGAAGCCATGTACTCAATATCCACAAGACCTTTACGGTCAAGCGACACCTGTAATGCTTCCTGCGGCGTTTCCACCGATGATATTTCCATTTCGGGGAGTATCGTTCTTTTTGTGAATATCTCGGACTTCTCGACCGTTTTCTTTTCGGTGTCGATGATCTCCAAAGCCGCAAGAGTATTGTAATCATCATCATGACGGAAAACACGTTCGTTCGCGCTGTCGGTTATGTTTCCGAAAGAACGTCTGAACTTGTCGTATTCCCGATTTAACTTTTCCTGTAACTTGTGCAGTTCATCATCGGTACAGCCTGCCGCCTGTGCATCTATTACCGCCATTGCAGCCAGACGGATATTGTGCATACCGATCATGCGTTCAAGCTGCTTTCCTGTCTCCTGCACTTCGATCATTACTTCATTCTCACGGAAGTACAGTTTCCCGTCAACGAGCGTATGTGTATAGTTGCGGACAGAAGGATCGGCAGGTATCATATTTACCTCGCCCTGCTCCTGTTCCTCAGTCTTTACAGTCTCAATACTACCCTTGATCTTTGCAACGGCGGCTTTCAACTGCTCTGAAAGCGGAATATCGCTGTTAGCCTTACAAACGGTAACTTTGCTGTCGTCACCGTATTTACCCTTCATGCGCTCGTCCCATTCCATAGTACCAAGAACCATATCGGGATTATCAACGAAATACTGATTGCAAGGTATTCCGTCCTCAGTCTGTCCCATGTGTACCCAATCGGGGACAAGAACAGTAAGAGTATCACGCTTTTTCAGAAATATTATGTCAGTCGTAACGCCGTCAGCGTCCTTGAACGTACCTGCGGGCATACGAATCGCACCAAGCAGATCACAACGCTCTGCAAGGTATCTCCTTGCTGCTTCATTGAATTTATCCATAGTGAACTTACTTGTTACAAGTGCGACCACACCACCGGGCTTGACTTTATCCACAGACTTCGCCGCGAAATAGTCATGTATCTTAAAACCGAGCTTGTCATACTGCTTATCACTCACTCGGTAATCGCCAAACGGGATGTTGCCGATAACAATATCAAAGCTGTTATTATTAAAGCGGGTCTGCTCAAAGCCTTTTATCTGGATACGATCTTCGGGATAGAGCATCTGTGCTATTCTTCCCGAAATGCTGTCAAGTTCCACGCCGTACAGTTTCGAGTGTTCGTGCATTTCTTCAGGCATCTTCGAGAAAAAGTTTCCGACACCCATAGACGGTTCAAGTATATTTCCGTCCTCAAAGCCGAATTGACCGAGCGCCTGATATATACAGTCGGTCACTTCTGGAGGGGTGTAGAAACTTGTAAGAGTAGATTCACGCGCAGCGCTGTATTCTTCGGGAGAAAGCAGTTCTCTTAACTGCACCTGTTCAGCCGCCCAACTGCTCGGCGCAGGCTCTCCGAGGTTACCCGCAAGGCTTTCGGCAGCCAGATCGGAAGTGAACGCCTGTGGTATTCCACCCCAGCCCGAATACTTCGCCATAACAGCCTGTTCTTCGGGAGTAGCATATCTGTTCTCCGCTTCGACCTTTCTCAGCGTTTCGATAGCGGCTACATTTGCGCGGAACTTTGCCTTTGCACCCTGTACAATGCTACCTTCACGGAAATGATACGTAACGGGAGTCCCCGCTTTCGGCTCCTTTTTCGGAGTCATCATTATTCCGGGATTGTTTATGACAGGAGTTTCAGCGACCGGCTTTTCCTGCTTTGGCACTTCTGCCGCAGGTTCCACTTCCTGTTTTTCCTCGCTTTCAGGAGCCGTTTCTGTCTGTATTTCAGCGGCAGGAGATTCAATCTCTGTCTGCTGTACTTCATCCTCCGCAACAGCTTCGATAACCGATTCCGTTGTTTCTGCGACTTCGACAGCAGCAGGAGTTTCAACAACAGGTTCCTTTGTTTCGGTCTGCTCGACATTATCATAAATGCTGGGCAGCGATTCAAGTTTCAGCTTTTCAAGAGCGACTATTACCTCGTATTCATTTTCGCCGTTACTCAGTTCAATGAACTTTTCGGTGTCCTTTATCCGCACAAGACCGTTTTTAGTTGTAGCCATAAATTCAGCAGCGACGGCATCAAGGTCAGGCGTTTCGCCGTATGTTTCCCATAAACCGCCGTCAACTGCTCTCAGATCGGGCTCATACGCGATATACTCTATACCGTTTTCCTTGCGTTCAAGAAGAATAAAGGTTTCATCGCGCGGATCCATAAATACGGCTCTTTCATTTGGTTCATCTACGACTGCTTCTTCTGCTTCCGTCTGTTCCTCAACCGGTGCAGGTTCGTTCTCGTTCGGAATACTTGCAAGCGCGACCGCTTTCAGCTTTGCCAGCTCCGCCGGTGCGTCAAGTTCCGTATTCATATCCGCGATCTCGAAGAACGTATCGTAATCGGTTATTTCAACGAAATTGCTGATCTCAGAAGATGAAAGTTCTGCTACCGCATTTGAAAGCGGGATATACTCGTCCATTTCCCAGATGCCGCCGTCAACGGGAGTAAGGTCAGGAGCGTATAAAGTGTATTCTATTCCTTCATCGACCTGCATGACGGATAAAAAACTTTCGTCACGAATATCCATATACACAGCGGCTTCCTGCTGAATATCATCGAAAATTTCCGTTTCCTCGGTTTCAACGTCTTTTGGTTCTTCCGCAGTATCATTCTTTACTGGATCGGAGACTTTCTGTTCCCGTACCTCATTCTCCGCCGGGAGCCCCTTTTCTTCAAGAATATCGGAATAATCTATACCGTATTCATCGAGTACAGCTTTTGCCTGCTCAAAAAGATACTGTTCTGTATATTCGTTCGGGTCATTGTTTTTCAGATCGTAGAGAGCGTCTTTTATACGCTCATCAATGTCCTTCTGTGTAATGTATTTGCCGTCGGCTATAAGGCGGTCAATTCTTGATGCCACCTCGTCCCACTTCATTTCTGCATTATAAGCAGGTGTACTGAAATCGAGATTTGACTTAACGCAGCGGATACCCTTCGCGTTATACGAAACGCTTAACCCCAAGTGACTTGAACCGCCCTCACCGTACTGCTTTTTGAGATACTTTATCCTTTCCTTTTCATCATCGTTCTGCTCGAAGAATTTAGCTATGCTGAACTTTCCGTCCCTATAACCGTAATGGTGCAGCAGAATATCGTCCTTTTCATCGTCTGTTACAAAGAAAGTGGGATCGAAGCTGAAATCAGGCTTTGTTATGAACTCTTTACGCTGTATCTGTAAATCCCGCATACGGGAGAGAGCTTCTTTCGGTCTATGAAAGTGAAACCGCAGTATATCTCGGTTTTCCTCATACTTACGAATAAAGTCCTCCATGCCGCTGATATACTTTTTCAGCGTTTCGGGATCAGCAAGATCGGCCATTATGCGCTTATGTGATTCCGGGAACCCGCCCTTGAACTTTTCTTCCGGTATGAAATACTCCACGCCGGATTCACGGTCTATGTCCTGATGAATAAACCATAGCTTTTCAGCAAGATCTTTGACTTCATTTCCGACCGACAGGTCTGTGACGTCCTGCACACAATATTCACCGTTTTCAAGCAGCTTGTTTATATGTTGTGAAGCCTGTTCCCAAGTGATATGCTCTTTTGTAACGATATTGAAAGCAGTTTCACCGACACCGAGCGTTATACCGTCCTTATCGAACCAAGCCGACAGGTGCGTTCCGTCGGGTATGATATATCCACGACCGTCTGTCTTGAACTCCTTACGAAGAAACTCTGCGTTCTCCACATCGCTCTTTCCGAGCATAAATTGATATGCAATACGTCCGACACTCCTCGGTTCGTTGCTACCGCATTGCAGAGCGAAGTCTATCATTTCGGGAGTAACGTCAACGGCAGGATAAACGAGCCGCATCTTTTCACGCTTTTTCGGAGGCTTCGGCTTTTTAGGCTCTGTCGATTCAACAGGCTCACCGAAGAACGAAAGCTGTTCCCCGGTTTCTATAGGCTCATCATCGTTCTCAAACAGGCTTTTCTGCTTTGTCTGCACTGGTGCGCTCTCAGGGATATACTCAAACCCCATTTGTGTGATCTTTTCCTGCCAACTATCGTAAATATGCTTATCCTGTTTTCCTTCTTCGGTCTCAAGAGTAAGGTGTATCATGTTTTCGGTCTTTTTCTCTACCGTCCACATTTCCCCGTCAAGTCTTACCTTATCGCCTGTATCAAGGTCATCGGCATAATATCCGTTCTTATCGTGCATGATAGGCGAGCGATAAACCTCGAACTGGTCCAGATCATAAACCTGATTGTCATCCAGTCTTAACGGCTTATTTCCGTCCATGATGTACGGAATATCGTCCTCGGTGCGCTCTATCGGGGCTTCAAATCTTCTTTCACCAACCTCGCAGCTTGCAATGATACTATTGTTTTCCTCACGGAAAGAATAGATAACGAGCTTATCATCAGCACCTTTAGCCGACGAGCGCGAAGCCTTCTTCTCAGGTTTCTTTTCGGGATCAAGGTATTCGTCCTTCTCGATAAGGGCAGCAGTAAGACTCTGCACTAAATCCCAGCTAAGTCCCGATTCCTTTATACGAGAAAGATATGAACTGCCCTCCCACACATTGAGCCCGTTATCAAACGTTTTGTAGCCTACGCGCACATCACCAACATCAAGCTCGCTGTAATCGGGATTTATCGCAGTTTTCATAAACTCCGCACGTTTATCGGGATCATCATTTTCTGCGAAGTAAGCTGCTATCTCGTCTTTCTTGACCTTGAAGAACCTGTCGTTCTTTATTATCGCATTTATCAGGTTTTCATCCGTCAGAGGCGGTAAAAGCCCTGTATCAAAGAAACTGTTATTGATAACAACAGGCTCAACCGGAGTTTCCTCAATTTCAGAGACCGTCTTGACAGCTTCATCATCCGGCAGCTCAACCGGATCTTTCTTTTCTTCGATTACCTGCTCCGGCGAATTAAGCCGCTTTTCATTCTGAATTGCGGCTTCCATGATATCGCGTATCTCCTGCTGTTGGATCGGAGAATACCTGTCAGCAATATATCTGTTGAAGTATTCGACAGGCTCAATATCCGTACCGCTTGCATCCTTAAATGCCCATCCCGCGATCTCGTAGTTATCGAGCCTGCGGTTAAAATCGGCATTAAGGTTCATGTTTATCAGATCATCGGGAGTTACATTCTCAAGTGAAATACGACTTCCTTCATCACCTGATGTTCTATTGTCAACAGGCGCATTTTCTCCCACTCGCGTATCTGCTGAAATGTTTTCGGACGCGGATTCTCCTCCCGATATGCCTTGTCGAGTTCCTGAAACCGTGTCTCTGCTTCCTCGTCTATCCGGCGCGGGATCAGCTGCCACTTGCCTTCCATTATGTATATCTGTACTTCCGACGGGTACTCCAGCATTATCCATTCCTGCCACATTCTGCCCCACCGACCTATCGGCCTTTTCAGCAGCTCCGCGATCTTCGGATTCGGTGTGTACTCCATCTGAGACAGATATTGACCTGTCGGGCTCATTTTCTCGCTCATAAGACTGTTCCTTCTTTCTTTTCTGAATCTGTACTATCTCATGCTCTATTTCGAGCAATGTGTCCTTTGCCGAACGCTGGACCATATCACAAAAACGGATAAGATCGCGCGTATCTTTGAACATATCCGCTGCGGCGAGATTTATCCCACCGGACAGCTTCATACCGCCCTCGATCTCGCAACGGTTAGATACCACAAAACGAACCGCCGACACAAGCGACTGCTGATATTTCGTTACCTGCTCCTGAGTCAGCTTCATCTGCCCTGTCGCATACTCAACATCATTAAGTCTGCCCTTTATGCTGTCAACGGACACCGCCGCGATTGTTTCCTGTATGTTCTTGCACTCTTTTCCGTACTTGTCGTTGATAACGCCGGTAATATCTCCAGCTATGTCCTCTGTTATCTTCCAGAGATCCGGGATACGCTTACCGTTCGTCTGCGATATATCGAACAAGTGCCTTGCTGTTGTTCCCTCACCGAATACCGATATGCTATGCTCACCCCTGTTTACGACCCTTCCGAGTCTGTTCCATGTTTCGAGCGTAGCTACCTTTGTGGCATTCGGATTCTGGAAGTATATCAGCGCAGCGTCAGAAAAAGATTGCTTATACATACCCGCCGAGAACCGCAGGAACTGTGCGAGTTCCTGCTTATTCTTCATCAGACGGTTTGTTATTTCCGTCCAATTATAGAGGACGGTATTATATCTGCTCAAAATTCGTCTCCTTCCTATGATAATTCATTGACTTTGCTTTCATCCCTTGATATAATGTACAAGAGGTGATTTAATGTTTAGTGAAAACTCAATTAATGATTTAAAGAATTATGTATATATTCTTGTTGATCCACGGGACGAAAGAATATTCTATGTTGGAAAAGGAACTGGCAACAGGGTGTTCACCCATGAAAATGAAATCGGATCATCGCCCAAAAATGATGTAATAAATGAAATATTATCACTTGGTCTCAAAGTAAAAAAATACATAGTTCATTCCGGCTTAAAAGAATCCGAAGCATTTGCGGCAGAAACGGCTCTTAATAACATACTTCGTTATTTAAATATAGGTCTAACAAATTTACAAACTGCAATTAACTTAACAGACGAGTGTTGTCTTGTAGAAGAATACGAACGTTTGCACTCAAAAAATGCACTTACTAAAGATGATTTTTCCGAATTGAGCAGCTATCGTGTTGCTTTTTTAAACTTTAACCCTATTTCACGCAAAAACACTTGGAGCGAATTTGAGTACGAAAGCACAATGCAACAAAGCTTTAGATTCTATAAACAATCGGAATTACCAGACATTGTCTTCGTTGTAAGAAATGGAGTTATATATAGCTGTTATAGGGTGAACACATGGAGAAAAGAGAAAAAAACATCTGGCAATATCACACGAACATACTCAACATACTATATTGATAAGATAGAGAATGATTCCGAATTGTTGTCTAAATATCGCTATTCAAACATTTCTAAAATAGTAGCCAAAACATCCAGAAAAAGAGTTTTCTTCCTATAAATTCGTCGATTATTTCTTATCTATAAATTCCTCCAGCTTCAGATTCACGTACCCGTCCTTTTCTTCTAAAGAAAAAATCGCGCTGTACTTATGCCCCTTTGAGGATATACAGTTATTGAACAGCGCCTTGCCGTTCTCTAACAGTTCCGTAAGTTCCTGCTGTTTGAACGGACGACCGATACGCTTATCGTTCTTGAAGATGAAGAAACTGCATTTATCGCGTCCGGCGCTGCAATGATATGTCTTTGCACTCTCATATACAGGAGCGCCACAGCGCGGACATTTACCGAGTTCATGCTTTCGTGTGACCTGTTCCCTTTCCGTGACTGCTTTTTCGCAGTCAACGGTATTACGAATGATCTCGACGATCTCATCAAGAAGGACATTCACATCAGCCTTGCCCTTCTCAATATCATTAAGCATCTGTTCCCAATGTGCCGTAAGGTCAGCAGAGGTTACGGTTTCAGGCAGCGACTTTACAAACTCCCTGCCGAAATCAGTAGAGATAAGCTGTTTCTTTTCTCTTTTGATATATCCCGCCGAGATAAGTTCCTCGATTATCGCAGCGCGTGTTGCGGGAGTTCCAAGCCCACGTTCCTTGACGTACCCTTTAAGCACCTTATCTTCAACAAGTCTGTCAATGTTCTCCATTACCCACAAGAGCGTACTTTCCGTGAAACGCTTCGGAGGTGTGGTCTCGCCCTCAACGATAGAAACATTATCAGCATTGAAACGACAGTTTACCGCATACTTCGGCGGATTATCTGCTTCTTCGCCGCGATCTTTCCTGTCGTATTTACGCCAACCGAGAGAAGTAGGCAGCTTATCCAGAAGTCTGAACACTTCACCATTTACGTTAAATTCATACCGTATCTCGTCATACTCATACTGCTTATCGAGAGCGCAGAGAAAGCGGTTTATAACCAGATCTATGATGCACTTTTCATTTGCTGAAAGTTCCATTTCATTCAGCCTGCCGATAAGGTTCGTCGGGATGAGCGCATGATGATCGGTTATTTTGCTGTTATCTATTACGCGCTTATCAATGTTGAGACCCTGTTTCAGAAGTCCTGCGATCCTTTCGGCATCATAATCGGAAAGACACTTGACGATACTCTCAATAAGCGGCTTCATGTCATCGGAGAGATAATTGCTGTCCGTCCTCGGATATGTCAGCAGCTTCTTTTCATAAAGCGACTGTGCAGCTTTCAGAGTATCAGCCGCCGTAATACCGTAAACATCATTTGCGTCCCGCTGTAATGATGTAAGGTTATACAGAAGCGGTCTGTTTTCTGCCTTATGATCTGTCTTAACGGAAGTTACTACGACAGTTCCGCCCATACATTTATTTACGATAGCCTGAGCATCCGCCTTTGTATCAAAGGTATTTACATATTCAGCGCCATTGTCAAGCATTACTCTGTATATGGGCTTCTTATCGAAACGTTCTATTTCTTCATCACGACTGGCAATAATGTTCAGAACAGGCGTTTTCACCCTGCCGACCTTATGCGCGTCGTTATTTACGATACTGTAAAAACGGGAAAGCGACATACCGAGTATCCAGTCGGCCTTTGCGCGAGCATATCCCGCTTCAAAAAGCAGAGCCTTGTCCTCGCCTTTGAGAAGATGTTTCATTCCCTGCTTAATGCTTTCATCGGTAAGAGAACTTATCCACAGTCTCTTGACCGGCTTTTTGCAGTCGAAATATCTGTACAGATACCCAAAAATGCACTCACCTTCGCGCCCCGCATCACAGGCGTTTATGATCTCCTTAACATCATCACGTCCAAACAACTCACGGAGCATCTTTATCTGTCCTTCATATCCCTTTAACGGGAACAGCTTGAACTTTTCGGGGATAAGCGGGAGCGTTTCAAGCTCCCATTTACCCCAGCCGTAATCTTCGGGCATTCCGAGCCCGATAAGGTGTCCGAGCGCGTTTGCTACTATGTAGCCGTTCCCCTCACGATAGAAGGTGCCGCCATACTCGACAGCGTTGTACGCCCCGACACAGTAAGCGATAGACGCACTTACTGACGGCTTTTCAGCGATTATCAGCACACTCATTGTTTTATCCTCCTCACACAAGGTTCATGCAGGTCTGTGCAGCAACACTTACTATAAAGCCGTAAATGTTGAAGTCCTTGAAATCCTCTGTTTCTACACGATAGAAGGTATTCAACCCGTCCGTACTCTCAGTTCCGACCACATAAAGCAGCAATATATCATCGGTAGCACAGTCATATACGACCTGATAGCCCTTTGATACCATTACCTCTCCGCCGATAGAACCACCCATAGGTTCTTCGAAAAATGTTCCGATTATAACGCCGTCCTCACTTACAAGCGACGCATCGAACGCTTCATCGTCCCAGATTTCAGTCTCGTCCTCACCGTCGAGTTCAATAGCATAGCTGCTGATCTCGTGCGTAATAAGACTTACCCTTCTGGTGTACTGAGCCGCCGAGAATGCCGAATCTATCAGCTTACGAACCTCGGTCTCCGATACCGTATACTCCGCCTGATAACGGCAGAACTCAACCAGTGCTTCCTGAATCTTCGAAATGCTCACTATTCCCATAATCTTCTTCCTCCGTGTTTTCATTGTTTGTTTTCTTCTTGTTGTTTTTCTTTATCGCGTTATCAGCGGATTCGCCATTATCTGCTGTGTCCGCGACACTTTCTGTTTCCACTTCATCTACGGTTTCTTCCTTTGGCTTGCGTTTGAAACTGTCAAGCTCGCCCTTTTTTATAGCTTCAAGGAGCGCTTCTATGTCAATATCCTGCTCCTTTACCGCACCGGTAAGGCGTGTACCTTGATTCTGGTCGATAAGCTTCTCTATTCTGCGCTTCTTACGCTCATAGCAAAGCAGCATCTTTCTGTTGTTTTCAATGTGCTTTCGCGTACTATCTATAAGTCTATCACATCTACTCAAAGCCTCCTTGTACCTATCCTCTTTATTTTCCACCGTTTCGCCTCCTGTTTATGCGGATAACGATATACACGATGAACAGCAGTCCGATCACAATAGCGTCCACTATGCTGAACCGGAAGCGGAACACATCAGCGATATTGACCTCTGTTTCTGTATTGCCCGAAGTCAGAAAGCCGACTATGATACCGCCGATCAGCACGACTGCAACAATTATTCTGCTTATCAGCTTTCGCTTATCGGACATCTCACCGCTATGCCGTTTACGCGATTTAAAAAAGTCAAACAATTTTATCCTCCTCCCAATGTTCCGACCTGTCCGTAGAATATCTCAAACATATTCAGCTCGTCAGCGGTAAATCCGTAGCTTGCCAGCACTTCGTCAAGCGTATAGTTCACTACCTCACCATGCAGCCATTGATGATCTACATCGCAGTAAATGTACGTTCCGCCGTCCTCGGTATGTCCTTCCTTACAACCGCTGCAATGACCGTATGTGTAGTAATAGTTGAAGTCGTAGTATCTTTCTATTACCTCCGCTATCTCTGCATCAGTGAACATCATTTCACTTATTCCCACATCTGAGTTCACATCCCGGTATCGAAGCGTCGCAAGAATAGCTATGACCTCATTGCTGTCTATATCGTTCAGCACCCTGTTCCCAAACTGATTTAATTCAGTTATTTCCTCATACGGCGGGAACTGCCGCCTGTCGCATACAAATTCATCTACTATGTGATGAATGTCAGCCTTGATCTCATCAATGCGGGCATCGATCGAAGCGGTATATCCCGAAACGACTTCTTCAACATTTCTCTGCGTACCACCGGAATCACCGAGCCAGCCGAAAAGACTGCTAATAAGCGCACTTACCACAGTTACTATTAGAATAATCAGAAAGACCAGCAGGGCGATTACTGCAAGCACCAATAGTATTATCAGTCCTATCGGAGAGGTAATTATTTTCCCAATGACCTTTGCGACAGCTACAATCGCGTTCTTCGTTCTCTTGGCGGTTTTCTTTATCTTCTTTACCCGCTTTTTGGTATTCTTCGGCATATTCTTTATCGCTCTGCCGGCTTTGACGGTCGTTCGAGCCGTATTCAGGACAGCTTTTCGAGCATTATCGACATAGCGTATTTCTGTAAGTCCCTGCTTGATAGCTTCCGTTCCGGTATCCGTTACCGTAGATTTGTCGATCTTCGTTCGGATAAGCTGCTGTCCGGTATCCTTTGCGATATTTGCCACACCGCTTGAAACCGCAGTCGCTATATGTCCGAAGTCCTTGATCGAGCTTTTCTGTGTAAAGATGTGCCGGGTCTTGACCGCTGTTGCGATCTTCCCTGCCGCTTTGCCTGTACCGCCAACAGCAGTACGGATATATCCGCCCATCTGCGCAGCGGACGCAACACCCGCAGTCACGGTCTGTACAGCTTCTATTGCTACGGAATCATCGCTGTCCATTTTTGCCGTCGTGAACTTCTGATTTTTCAGTTCTACAGCTTTCCGCTCTGATTCTGCATACCGCTTGACCTCGTTCTTCCGACGTTCCTTCTTCTTATTTTCGGAAGTACTGATCATCTTTAACCGCTGTGCTTTAACAAGATCGTTATACCGGGTTTCGGCTTCTTTTGCTTCATCAATGACCTTCTTCGCTTCTCCGGTGAACCGAAGCTGTGCGGTACGGATATATCCATTACTGCGCTTGGATTTGATGTAGTTGTTATCAACCTTTTTCCGTACAGACAGGTCGGCTTGGCCGCCTGTCTGCACGGGATTGAATAAAGGTTGATTGAAAGGAGAGAAATTATCGCCAAATTCTACATCATCATCATAACTCCGGACTGTATTATGATTGTAGAACCGGCGCAGAGGTTGTCTGTATTGTTCCGCTGTCAGTTCAAGCTGCATTTCCTTCAAAAGAGCCTGTCTGTGACCATTGGAGATGACCTTCGATTTTAACTGTTCGGCATAATTCGTAACGACACGGTTCTGCGAATGAATACTATGCTCATGACGCTCGACACTTGTTTTTATGCCCATGTATCACATCTCCTTTACGCCTCCGCTTTCTTCTTGTTTTCATTTATCTCAGCGAGATTTGTCGTCATCAGATCGTACAGTTCGTTATGCGGGAACTTGTCTCTGAACGGAATAATAGAGCCACCACAACAGATAAGTCCCTGTCCGCTTTCGCTGCTTGTTACATACGTCAGAAGATTATCCGAGATATTCAGCAGCTTCGCAAGCTGTATCCTGTCGGAAGTCGCCTGATTAAGCATCATAACGAAGTCCGTATTTGAAAGCATTGAACGTGCGGTCTCGGATTTAAGCATATCCTCGACGTTCTGAGTAATACCTGTCGGTACACCGCCCCACTTTCTCGCTCTCTTGTAGAGTTCAAAGAGGAAGTTCGCAGAATACTCATTCGCAAACAGAAGATATATCTCATCCATGTATATCCATGTTCTCTTGCCTTTCGCGCGGTTTTCCGTGATCTTGTTCCAGATAAAGTCCAGCACTATCAGCATACCGATAGTCTTCAACTGCTTGCCGAGATCCTTAATATCAAACGAAACTACCCTGTTCGTAAGGTTTATGTTCGTCTTATGCGCGAACACGTTCAGATTACCCTTGATATACAGCTCGAACGACAGCGCGAGTCCCTGCGCTTCCTTTTCAGGCTGATTTTTAAGGTTTTCATAGAAGTCCATAAGCGTCGGCAGCTTGCTCTGATCGAAGTTCTGTACATACTCTCCGTATGTCATTGTCAGACAGCGGTCTATGATACCGCGCTCCTTCGCAGTCAAGCCCTGTTTACCGACAAGGCATTCACAGAACGAAAGAATAAAGTCGGACTTCATAACCAGCGGAGATTCATCATCGGAATAGTCCTTTGACATATCCAGCGGATTTATATAGTTCTTACTGCTCGGTCCGACATATATCGTTGAGCCGTTCATCGCTGTAACAAGATTTGTGTACTCTCTTTCAGGGTCTATGATGATTATGTCATCGCCCGTCGCAAGAAAGACATTCAGCATCTCACGCTTTGCCGCGAATGATTTACCGGAACCCGGCGAGCCGAGAATAAAGCCGTTCGGGTTTTTCAGCGATAATCTGCTGAATATTATCATGTTGTTTGACAGCGCGTTCAGGCCGTAGTACATTCCGTTATTCTGCGATATTTCTTTTGCCGAGAACGGCAGAA
>JAFZOA010000544.1 GCA_017550775.1 Ruminiclostridium sp.
CTCAAGGATATACTCGAAAATCTGTTCGGTAAGGACGGCTATGAGCTCAACGAGGGTGACGGCGCATTCTACGGCCCCAAGATCGACCTTAAGATGAAGGACGCTCTCGGACGTGAGTGGCAGACCGGTACGATACAGCTCGACTTCCAGCTCCCGCTCAACTTCGGCATGAAGTACATCGCGCAGGACGGCTCCGAGAAGCAGCCGGTAATGATACACCGCGCTATCTTCGGCTCCTTCGAGCGCTTCATCGGTGTCATAACCGAGCACTTCAAGGGTCTGTACCCGTTCTGGCTCAACCCGTATCAGGTCGGCATCGTTCCGATCAGAACGGAGCACAACGAGTACGCGCAGAAGGTATTCGATCTGCTCAGAAAGAACGGTATCAGAACAGAGATCGACCTCGCGGACGACAACATGAACAACAAGATCAAGAAGTTCAAGGCGTACAAGGATCCGTATATCGTAGTTGTAGGCGACAACGAGGCGGCGGAGAACACTGTCTCCGTCAATATCCGCGGCAACAAGAAGCTCAACAACGTACCGCTCGACAAGTTCGTTGAGATGTGCGTGAAGATGAACGAGGAGAAGCCGCTGGAGATAATTGACAGTCTCGAATGAAAAACGAAGTCAAGGAATATCTCTCCGAGGTAGAGATACGTCTCAAAGACCCGGACAGCATAGACGATCAGTTTATTTCCGAGCTGCTTATACGCATAGGATTTTATCAGCACGAGCGGCTGATACACCTTATCGTGACCATGACGTTTGCGATAATGACTGTGATATCTTTCTTCATGCTGGTCACTGCGTACTCGCTGCCGGTGCTGTTGCTCTCATGCCTCTTCCTCATTCTTGTAAGTCCGTACATCGCGCACTACTACTTCCTCGAAAACAGCACGCAGAAGCTCTACCGCCTGTATTATCAGGCGCTGGATATACTGAAAAGAAAATAATAACAACAGCCCTTGCGGGAATTATTCCCGCAAGGGCTGTTCAGATTGTCAAAGAAGTTACAGATTACAGAGACTTGGGGCTCTGCCCCAAACCCCGCTGGGGGCTCCTCGCCCCCCGTCCCCTCGGCAGGGCTCTGCCCTGCACCCGCCGGGACTTGCGCCGCCCCGGACCCCGCGCCAGCGTGACGCTGGACCCAATACCGTACCACGGAACTTGAACGGTCTTGTTACAGACCAAACATACTTTTTTGACAAACTGAGCCCATGCAGGAATTATTCCCGCATGGGCTGATTTGTTCATTTACGGCGCGCAGGAACAGAAACGCTCCCACACCGCCGGTGTGGGAGCGAAGCTTTGTTATGTAAGGAAGAGATCGCGTGAGAGAGCAAGTATTTCTCTGAGCCAGTAGCTCGGCATGGTTTTTATGACCGGCGCGGGGTCTGGGTATATGCCCGCCGCGTTCAGACCTTCGAGCTTCGCAAGCCGGACTCCGCGGTAAATGTGGTAGCACTCGCTCACCACGACAACGTCCTTCGGAAGTCCCTCCGCGTCAATTATCTCCTTTGAGAAGCGGATGTTCTGGGTGGTATCGGAGGACGCGTCCTCACGGTATATCCGGGAACCGTCGATACCGTTGCTTGTAAGATAACGGTACATACATTCCGCCTCGGACATCACCTCGTTGCTGCCCTGACCGCCCGCGACGATACATACCGCCTTCGGGTGAGCATCGAGATACTCCTTCGCCTTTTCAAGCCGCAGCGCGAGCATCGGGGACGGCTCTCCGTCCAGCACCATGCAGCCGAGCACGATCACAGTCTGCGGTGTCCCGCCGTTCATTGCGGACACCTCCACTGCCCTGTCGTCGCCGCTCACCATTTCGGATACGATGAGACAGGATATCGCCGCGCAGTACACCGCGAACGCCGTCATAAGTCCGGCGCATATCCACGCTATGATCTTCAGCTGCTTCACCTTTTTCAGCAGAGGATATAGCAGTATCAGCAGCATCACGCTTCCGCAGTAGATACAGCCGGTGATGTTGCCGAAGTTTACCTGTCCGAGGTTCATGGTGTACAGGAAAGTGTACATCAGAAATGCGCAGGGCAGGAATATGATCGTTCGCAGAACAGTGAACACAACACCGGATGCCTTTACGGATTCTTTCATTACGACCTCTCCTGTTCCGAAGGTTTCTTTCTGCGCTTATCGTGCGCTTGCGGAAACCGGCTGCAACGAGTACTTATGACTTGCAGAGCTTTTTAAATCTCTCCATAGCTTCCTTGGTGTTTTCGAGCGTATTGAACGCCGTAAGGCGCAGCCAGCCGTCGCCGTTCTTACCGAAGCCCTCGCCGGGTGTGCCGACTACCTCTGCTTCGTTGAGAAGCTTGTCGAAGAACTCCCAGCTTCCCATTCCGAACGGGCATCTGAACCAGATATAGGGGCTGTTCTTGCCGCCGGTGTACTTGATACCGAGCTCGTCGAAGGTATCAGCCATGACCTTTGCGTTAGCCATGTACTGCTCGATCACAGCCTTGGTCTGCTTCTGACCTTCCTCGGTGAATACAGCCTCTGCCGCGCGCTGAACGGGGTAAGCAACGCCGTTGAACTTACTTCCCTCGCGGCGGATCCACAGGTCGCGGAAGGAGTGAGACTCGCCCTTGTCGTCCTTGAGCATGAGCTCCTTCGGGATCACGGTATAGCCGCAGCGGGTACCGGTAAAGCCGGCGGTCTTGGACAGCGAGCAGATCTCGATAGCGCACTTTCTTGCGCCTTCCACAGCGAAGATAGAGTGGGGGATAGCGGGGTCGTGAATGAATGCTTCATAGGCGGAGTCATAGATAATTACCGCGTCGTTGGCTATCGCGTAATCGACCCATTCTTTGAGCTGTGCGGCGGTGTATGCCGAGCCGGTGGGGTTGTTCGGGGAGCAGAGGTAGATGATATCGGCGTGAACGTTTTTGTCGGGCATTGCCGCAAAGCCGTTGCTTTCGTCGGAGTTTGCGAAGAGTATATTTCTGCCGCCCATTACGTTTGCGTCAACGTACACGGGGTAAGCGGGGTCGGTTATGAGCACGGTGTTGTCGGGGGAGAGGATATCACCGATGTTACCGCAGTCTGACTTTGCGCCGTCGCTTACGAGCACTTCTTCTGCTGCGACATCAACGCCGAAGCTCTTGTAGTAGCCGGCGATAGCCTCACGGAGGAAGTCGTAGCCGAGGCCGCTGTCCTCATAGCCGCGGAAGGTCTCCTTAACGCCCATTTCCTTTGCTGCCTTTTCCATAGCCTCAACGACAACGGGAACGAGGGGGAGAGTGACGTCGCCGATACCCATACGGATTATCTTGTTATCGGGGTGAGCGGCTATGTACTCGCGCACGCGTTTACCTATCTCTATGAAGAGGTAGCTCTTTTTGAGGTTCAGAAAATTTGTATTCATTTTTGCCATGATAATTTTTCCTTCCTTTAAAAAATATTTATCTATTCCATTATAACACAAAAAAATTATTTTGCAAATACTTTTTTCATTTTTTGCTCCTCAGCCTTTCCGAGGTGAAGTGAAATATACAATGAGCGATATTTCTCTCAGCCGCTTTCGGAGAGCTTTAACACGGCGCAAGTTTATAGCTGAAACGAAAAGCCTCTACGGAATGGGTCCAGCGTCACGCTGGCTCGGGGTCAAGGGGGCGAGCAGCCCCCTTGCGGGGTTTGGGGC
>JAFZOA010000545.1 GCA_017550775.1 Ruminiclostridium sp.
ACGGCATGACAGCACAGCAATAACATCGGGGACGCGCCTTCGGGCGGCGTCCCCACTATTTTACAAGGAGGATAACCAGATGAAAAAGCTCACAGCGGTCCTTTTGACCGCACTCTCACTCATGCTTCTTCTCACCGGCTGCGTTCACGAGGACCTTAATATCAGGCTGAACAAGAACGGCACCGGTTCCGTCTCGACGACCTTTGCCGTCAGGAAGGACATTCTCGATCAGGCGTCCCTTCTCGGCGGCAGCGATCCGTTTGACGGCAAGGAGACCTTCGAGACCGAATACGACGGCGAGAAGTATGTCGCGTACACAGAAACAAAGGAATACGCTTCCTTTAAGGAGATGGAAAAGGCTCTCTCCGAGCTCACATACGATTCGGATTACACGGATTCCGTAGAAGAGCCGATGAACGAAAGCACCGTCACTCTCCCGTATGAAGCCGCATCCGCCGTAACGACGCAGGAAAACGATACCCGTATTTTCAAGAGCGTCAGCATCAAAAAGGACGGCAGGAAGTACGTGTTTGACGCCGTGCTGAACTCCATCGGCTCGGAAGCTCTCGGATACGACTTTTCGGACGTATTCAAGCTCTCAATTTCAGTTGAGATGCCGGCGAAGATCTCCGCCTACAAGAACGGGACGGTCGATAAGAAAACCATCACATTCGATCTCTCCGATATGTCAAAGGAGCTGCCGCTTTACGCGGAGTGTCAGGTCTCATCTCCTGTTCCCGCTGTCATCGGCATAGTGCTGGCAGTCGGAGCCGTTGCCGCGTTCATCGTGCTCAAGAAGCGGAAGTAAGGAGTGCGGCATGGTGATCAAACCTAACAATAAGAGCGGAAAGCGCACGGCTCTCATACTCTTTGCGGCGGCGCTCGCTGTCTCCGCCGTAATGCTGTGCGTATTCGGCTTTAACATGATCGCGGTCAAGGGCATACTCTTCGCCTTTATCCTCGCCTATTCCTCCTACGAGGATATACTGACGAGGGAGTGCGGCGATCACCTGCATATAATGACCGCGATCACGGCTTTCATTGGGACGGACTTGAGCTCCGTCCCGAACATGCTCATATCCGGGCTGTTCATAGGGGGAATAATGCTCCTGACGACCGTATTGACAAAGAGCAGGCTCGGAGGAGCGGACATCAAGATGGCTGCAAGCTGCGCTTTTCTTTTGGGACTTGAGCGCGGGCTGTTAGGGCTTCTTGCCGGTATGTCGCTTGCGGTCATTGTCAACCTGATAAGGAAAAAGAGGAAAGAGGCGTTTCCGAACATACCGTACCTTGCCGTCGGGTTTTTGGCGGCGTATTTCATTTAAGGAGGAAAAGAGTAAATGAAAAAGAGAACAATCATCGGCGTGATCTGTATGGTGCTTGCGATAGCCGTCACCTTCCTCGTCGCGCCCATTGTCAACCGACTTACCACCGATACGGACAAGGCGATAAGGCTCACGCAGGACGTCAACAAGGGAGTCGAGATCACGAAGGACATGCTTGAGACCGTCGAGGTCAAGACCGGTTCCCTCCCCGACGGAGCGATAACCGACGAGAGTCAGATCATAGGCAAGTACGCCTCCTCACTCCTGTATGCCGGGGATTATCTCACTCGCGAAAAGCTCACAGGCGAAGCCAATACCGCGAGCGACGTCTTCGCAAGTCTTGACGGCTCAAAGGTTGCGGTAAGCGTGACAATCGACACATTTGCGGCGGGGCTCTCGGGCAAGCTTGAAAATGGGGACATCATCTCGCTTATTGTCGTGGACAAGACGACGGGAACTGCGACCATCCCAGAAGCGCTGACGTATATGAAGGTCATTACTACAACGACGGCGGGAGGCATTGACCAGGACAGCATAGTCAAGAACGAGGACGGAAGCTACGAGATCCCCAGCACAGTGACTCTTCTCTGCAACCGAGAGCAGGCAATGCTCCTTGCGAAGTATGAGTCGGAAACCACCCTGACCGTCGCGCTTGTCTATCGCGGGAGCTCGGAGAACGCGAAACTGTTTTTGGACAGGCAGGACGAATACTTCCTCACGGCACACGAGGATCCCTCCGAGCCCACGGACGAACCGACTGAAACGGAAGAGCCGGTCGAACCCGCTCCTACAGTCGAGCCTACTATCGAGCCCGTCGATGAAGGGACGGTGAGCGGCGATGAGTAAGCTTATCGCCGTCTGCGGCTCGCCCCATTCGGGAAAGACGACTGCCGCATTAAAGCTCGCGCAGGAGATCTATCATGCGAAGAAGACCTCCGTCATGTTCGTCTCTCCGGATATGAACGTTCCCTGCATGGCTTACCTGTTCCCGAACGGAAAGGATTCCGACCTCTATTCTTTAGGCGTCGTTCTCGACAAGACGGACATATTCAGGGAGGACGTCTTAAAGCAGTCGGTATTCGTCAAGACCATGCAGAACTTCGGGCTCCTCGGTTTCAAGCTCGGCGAGAACCGATACTCATATCCCCGTCCCACCGAGGATAAGGTGACAAGGCTCTTCTCGGTGCTCAGGGACAGCGTGGAGTACGTCATCTGCGACTGCACCTGCGATACGGATGACCTGATTTCTTCCATTGCGAAGCGCGACTGCGATATCGCAGTACAGATGTACTCCCCCGATATGAAGTGCATCTCCTACTACGCCTCCTGCGTCAATCAGTTCCTGCTTATAGAGGACAAAAAGCTGAAGGTCCTGAACGTGATGGACAAGGATATCTACGTCCCCATCTACGAGACCGAAACGCATTTTCACGGCATGGATTTCAAACTCCCATATGAACGCGAGCTCAAGCAGCAGATGATAACGGGTACGATCTCCGAGAGACTCGGAAGCTGCAAGTACCGCTCCGAGATCGAACGGCTCGCCAAGGCGGTGATGTGATGGCGGTCAAGGAATTCTTCCCCCTCCTTCAGATGGCGCAGGAGTACATTTCCCACAACTACGCCTCTGCGCTCTCCGACAGGAACAAGGTGGATCAGCTGAGGTCGTACATCGACAAGTACCTTCACGATACGGGATACACGGTCGATGGGCTCACGACGGAGGAGTTGTCCAAAAAGCTCTTCTCCGAGATGGCGGAATACTCGATACTCACGCCGTATCTCGGCAAGGATTCCATAGAGGAGATAAACGTCAACGGCTGGGACGACATCTGCGTGACGTACACTACCGGTCATATGCTTAAGCTTCAGGAGCACTTCTACTCTCCCGAGCATGCTGTCGATATAGTCAAAAGGCTCCTGCACCACTCCGGCATGATAATCGACAACGCGACGCCAATGGCGCAGGGGCACCTTCCCGGGAACACCCGTGTTACCGCGCTGAAGGAGCCGATTGTCGATCCTGACCGAGGGATCTCCGTCTCCATCCGTCTGCTGCACCCGTCGAAGGTCACGAGAGAACAGATAATCCTCAAGGAAACGGGAACACAGCAGATGATAGACTTTCTCTGCATGTGCCTTCGCTACGGAGTATCCTTCGTCGTCGCCGGAGCAACGTCAAGCGGCAAGACGACTCTCCTTAACGCGCTCCTTACCTCCGTCCCGAACAACAAGCGCATATTCACCATCGAATCGGGCTCGCGCGAGCTTTCCCTGGTGAAGTCGAAGAAGGACAGGATCGTGAACAACGTGGTGCATACCCTTTCCCGCCCCTCGGATAACCCCGTGTACGACATAACCCAAGAGGATCTCGTCGTCGCTTCGCTTCGATTCAACCCGGATATAGTTGTCGTCGGCGAGATGCGAGATACCGAGGCGTACTCCGCTGTCGAGGCGAGCCTCACCGGGCATACCGTCGTATCGACCGTTCACGCGAACGCCGCCGACGCCGCGCATATGAGGCTTGCGCTCCTCTGTCAGAAGCGGTTTCCGATAAACTTCCAGACCTCGCTCATGCAGGCGGGACAGGCTTTCCCCGTCGTGGTGTACGCGCACAAGCTGGAGGACAATTCCCGAAAGATAATGGACATATCCGAGTGCGTCATCCTCCCGAACGGCGACCGCGAGTACCACACCCTTTTCCGCTACAGGATCACGAAGAACGAGATCGTGAACGGAAAGTATCACATCGAGGGCTGTTTCGAGCAGCCCGAGTACATGAGCGACCACCTCAAGGGAAAGCTCATGCAGTTCGGCGTTCCCGAGGAGCTGCTCAGTCGGTTCTTAAAGCCGAAAGCGGCGAAACCTGCAAGGGCCGCAAAGAAAAAGGTCGGTGATACGGCATGATACTCAAGGTCATCTCGTCGATACTCATCATAATCGCTGTAGCCGCGTTTCTGGGGCTGACACCCGAGCAAATCACCGACGACCTCATGGAGATCATAACCCCGAACGACACCCTGCACGACAAGGCGAAGAATCTGAGGGGCAATAAGAAAAGGCACAGGCTGTACAAGGTGCTCGTAAAGCTGAAGGGAGCTCTTACTTCCACAGGCAAGAGCAGACAGTTCACCGTTGCGTTCACGGCTTCGGTCGTGCTGTTCGGAGCGGGGATAATCATCTCGATTCTGATCAACAACCTGTTCCTTGCGCCGGTGCTGGCGATAGCTCTTTCGCTCATACCCTTTATCTACATCACGAACACGCTCTCGTACTACGAGAGGCAGACCAAGGAGGAGCTTGAGACCGCGCTGTCTATTATCACAACCTCATACGAACGTTGTGACGACATCGTTCAGGCGGTCAGGGAGAACACGCGGTACATAAAGCCGCCTCTGAAGGAGGTATTCCTATCCTTCGAGGGCGAGGCGACTGCGGTGACGTCGAATATCAAGAAGGCACTTTACAACATGAAGGAAAAGCTCGACAACGACGTCTTCCGCGAATGGGTCGATACGCTGATACTCTGTCAGGATGACAGGACGCTTAAGGACACGCTCCATCCCGTCGTTCAGAAGCTCGCGGATATTCGCATAGTCAACAGCGAGCTTTCGACGATGCTCGCTTCCGCCAGGAACGAGTATTGGGTCATGGTCGCGCTGGTCGTCGGCAACGTGCCGCTTCTGTATCTTCTGAACAAGGACTGGTTCCACACGCTTCTCTTCACGACTCCCGGCAAGGCCGTCTGCGGCGTCTGCGGGCTTGTGATACTCATAACCGGGCTCCTCATGAAGAAGTTTACAAAGCCCATCGAGTACAAGCGTTAAGGAGGTCAAGATATGCTTAAAGTGATAATAGGCGTCCTCTCGGGGCTCGCCCTATTCTTCGTTTTGGCTGACGCCTTGGGGATCCCATACTTCAAGACCTCCCGCGCGGTCGAAAGCCTTTCCAAAAGGCAGAAGGACAAGAACTCGGTGATAAACACATGGCTCGGAGGTCTTGCGGACTTTCTTTCTAAGCACATTAAGATCAATGAGTTCAAGAGGGCTCAGCTTGAGGCGGATCTCAGGACCGCGCAGATGGACATATCCCCGGAGAAGTTCCGGGCGAACGCCATAGTCAAGGCCGGTCTCGTCGGGATATTGGCGATACCCCTCGCGTTCGTGTTCCCGATCATGTGCCCGTTCGTCCTTGTCGCCGCAGTCGTTCTCTACCGCATGGAGGACAGGAGCGTATCAAAGCGCATACGGGCAAAGCGCGAGGCGATCGAGTATGAGCTTCCGAGGCTCGTTTCGACTATCGAAAAGACGCTGGCGCATAACCGCGACGTGCTCTATATGCTCGAAAGCTACTCGAAGAACGCGGGACCCGAGCTCAAGAACGAGCTTGAGATCACCGTCGCCGATATGAAGTCGGGCAACTACGAGGGAGCTATAACCCGTATGGAGAGCCGAGTCGGATCTTCGATGATGAGCGACGTCTGCCGTGGGCTTATCGGCATACTGAGAGGAGACGACAACCGCATGTATTGGGCTTCGCTCTCCTTGAAGTTCAACGACACGGCAAGACAGCAGCTCCGATTGAAGGCTCAAAAGGTCCCGCGCAAGGTCAAGAGGCTTTCAATGTGCCTGCTCATCTGCTTCATGCTCATATACGTCGTAGTCATATTGGAGCAGATAATGGACTCCATAGGCGTGCTCTTCGGTTAGGAGGTGGTGGAAAATGAATAAGGCATTGAAAAAACGCGGTGAGGGCTATGTGGACGTCTGCGTGGGCGTCATCGCGTTCGTCATGCTTCTCGTCATTGCGATAAACATTTTCAGCTTCATTGACTTAAGGCTCAATATGGATCAGATAACGGACGAGCTTCTTGAGGCAGCGACGTTCAGCGGCTGTTACGACAGGGAGTTCAGGGACAGAGTAGACGAGCTCACGGAGCAGTACGGTCTTGACTTTACGGTATCCTGCGGAGCCGACGAGTACTTCAACTCGACTTTTCAGCGTGTTCAGCTTGGACACACCATGACCGTGACCGTATCGGTCAAGACCAAGATACAGGGGCTCGGCGCGTTCTCCATCCCGGTCACGATTTCCGTAACGAGATCCGGGCTCTCCCAAAAGTATTGGAAGTAGGTGACGCGGCATGCTGAATAAACGCGGCGAAGGATACGTTCAGGTCTGCGTGCTGATACTCGTTCTTTGTCTGGTGCTGTCGGTATTCCTCACGCTTGTGTATGCCGTGAACATAGTCAGGCTCACGGAGCGAAACTCCAAGACCGTGCTTGAAAGCTACGTTCTTGAAAACTCCATCGCGATCTACAACTCGATAAAGCAGGGCGACAACACGTCAAAGGCGGCCGACGCCACGGCTTACACGGATATGCTGATAAGCTTCAGCTCGCTTACGGCGCGAAAGTCGTTCCTGTATCATTACAGCGACAAGGAGCATGTAGACTACTACATCTCGAAACCGACCGTTGAGCTGTCGGACAAGACGCATCTAAAGCTCACGGTGAGCTACACGGTCTACGTTCCCATCTATTTTGCAGGAACACAGGTATCTACGGCTGCTATACCCGTTACGGTCAAAACAAATCTCGAAGGGAAATTCTAAAGGAGGAAATGAAAGTGAAGAAAAACGAAAAGATCATCATTGTCATATTGTGCGCGTTGGCGGTCATTCTTACTGTTATTCTGATATGTATGCTGTCCTGCGGGGGCGGAGGCGTGATCGAGGACACGCTCGTTTCGCCCGCTCCCACGGAGCTCGATCCGGGCAGCGTCGTCGTCCACGACCCCGGCGCAAACTCGACGACAGTGCCCGAGCAGGGCGGGACGACCGGCGAGATCGTTATATGGCTCGACGATCCCGTGCCCACGAACACACCCGTTGAAGCAGGCGCAACAGCGGCTCCGGGAGCGGATCCCGTTTCGGGGCAGGCTCCCGACGACGACGGTCCCGGAGGTCCGGGCGGTCACGGTCAGGGCAATACAGGAGAATACCATTGCGGCACTCCCGGTCATCACTGCGACAGCCCCGAGACTCACGCGTACATACTGAACCTCGAAGCGCAGGGCTGTCCCTACTGCGGGAGGCACGACTGCCCTTCGTTTTACGCAGTCGATGAATGGGGCACGGCTTGTTACGACCCGACGAAATGCCCGCAGTATGACGTTCATCTCGATCCCGTCTATTACTGTCAGCACTGCCACAAGCCATGCGGCGACGGCACAAACGGCACATGCGTCCGATTCGTGAACGCCTGTCACTGTCCCATCTGTGGGAAGTGGGTCGAAGCTTTCACCTGTCACTCCTGCGAGCAGTAAAGGAGCTGATGGAACATGAAGAATACCGCAAAAAGGCTTGCACTGTTCTTTCTCGCTCTCACGGTTTTTACGTCCATTGCCGTTCCCGCCTTTGCGCTTTCGTGGGACGGCAGCTCGGAGGGCGGCGGCGGTCACGGCGTTCCGGCAGGTCCTAACGGCTACGCGTTAAGGACTACTGCGCCGACGAATCTCATAGGGTACAGATTCTCGGTCGTTGACAGGGACGGCAACAACAGGGTCACGAAGGTCATAGACGTATTCAGGAGGGATTCAAACGCTCCATACGGAAGCTACGCGTATGAACATGACTTGAAGTATGTTCCTAAGTATAACAAGAAGCAGCTCATTGCCCACCAGAACGGAAGCTACTCCACCGAAGTCAACTCCACATGGTGCTACAAGGAGAATGAGATTGGGTTCGCTTCCGAACTGCCCCTCCCCGCAGACCTTGAGACCTGGCAGAACAACACGACCAATCTCAACAAGGTGCTTGCGAAGATAGGGATAGGGTCGATCGAGAACCTGAACGGCGGCGACAAGATACTGATGGAACAGCTTTACGAGGTGCGTCTTGAGGGCGTCTATCACGCCCTCACCGTCACCGAGACGGCAATCTACGGCAAACATATTTTGGGTGCTTACAGCGACGGCGGACATTCGACCACATCCGAGAGCTGGGGCTTTATCTCGAACTACGTCAATAAGCACTACCCCAACGCGCTGTTTACCCCTGACGGTCAGGGCTTGTGGCCCGGAGC
>JAFZOA010000546.1 GCA_017550775.1 Ruminiclostridium sp.
CTCCGAGAATGCAGAGCGAGAGCGGGTCGGCGGCGAGCTCGTCGGGGGAGATGATGTTGGAGACCGACTCCTTGCCGATCGAGAGCGCCATGAAGATGATAAGGCTTGATACCACAAGCCCAGCTATGTACTCGGCGCGCCCGTGTCCGAAGGGGTGTTCCTTGTCGGCGGGCATAGCGGCTATACGATAGCCCGCAATTGAGATAACGGCGCTTCCCGCGTCGGAGAGGTTGTTGAACGCGTCGGCGATCACCGATACCGACGAGGACACTATCCCCGCGATAAGCTTCGCCGAGAACAGCAGGAAGTTGAGCACTATGCCGACCACGCCCGTAAGCACGCCGTATGCCGTTCTTACATTCGGGTCGGTATAGTTTTCGCTGTCCTTAATAAACAGCCTTGCAAGCAGTTTTACCATAGTGTATCACAGCCCTTTGGGTCTATTTCCCGCTCAGAGTGCGCTTTATCGCGTCGTGCCAGCCGTCGAGCAGCTTTATCCGCTCGTTCTCCGTCATGGACGGGGAGAACGTCTCCGGCTCGCTACCGAGAGCGCCTATCTCGTCCGTGCTCCCGAACAGTCCGCAGCCGAGCCCCGCAAGGTAGCAGGCTCCCAGAGCGGTAGTCTCGACGTTGCGCGGGCGTATCACATTCCTTGCCGCGATATCCGCCTGGAACTGCATCAGGAAGTTGTTCGCGCTCGCACCGCCGTCCGCCTTCACCGAGCCGAGCCTGCCCGTGTCACGTTCCATTGCGTTCAGCACGTCGCAGGTCTGGTAGGCTATAGCTTCGAGGGCGGCGCGCACGATGTACTTCCTCCCCGTTCCCCGTGTAAGCCCGACTATCGTGCCTCTCGCGGCGCTGTCCCAGTACGGCGCGCCAAGCCCCACGAACGCGGGTACGAGGTAAACCCCGCCGTTGTCCGGAACGCTTTTGGCGAGCCATTCGGTGTCGGCGGCGGTCTCCACCATTTCCATTTCGTCGCGAAGCCACTTCACCACCGCGCCCGCGATGAATACCGAGCCTTCGAGCGCGTAGGTCACCTTTCCGCCGATGCTCCACGCGACAGTTGTGAGCAGCCCGCTGGACGAGCTCGCCGGCGTATCTCCGGTGTTCATTAGCAGGAACGCGCCGGTGCCGTAGGTATTCTTCACGTCGCCCTTGCCGAAGCAGCGCTGTCCGAACAGCGCGGACTGCTGATCCCCGGCACAGCCCGTGACCGGTATGCTGCGCCCGAACATTTCCGGCGCGGTCTCGCAGATAGCTCCCGATGAGTCGGTCACCTCCGGCATCATGCTGCGCGGAATACCGAACAGCTCCAGAAGCTCGCTGTCCCATTCGAGGGTATGTATGTTGTACAGCATAGTTCTCGACGCGTTGGTGCGGTCGGTGACATGGTACTTCCCGCCGGAAAGCTTCCACATCAGCCAGCAGTCTATCGTTCCGAACAGAAGCTCTCCGCGTTCTGCACGCTCTCTCGCGCCGCTCACGTTGTCGAGTATCCATTTTATCTTGCCCGCGCTGAAATACGGGTCGATAAGCAGTCCCGTCTTCCCGCGTATAGTTTCTTCAAGTCCCCGCGCCTTCAGCTCGTCACAGAGCGGCGCCGTCCTGCGGCACTGCCACACGATCGCGTTGTACACCGGTCTTCCGGTGTTTTTGTCCCAAACGACGGTAGTCTCGCGCTGGTCGGTGATCCCTACGGCGGCGATATCCGCTATGTCCGCGCCCGCGCTCCGTAACGCTTCCTTACAGACTTCGAGCTGTGTGGAGAAGATCTCGTCGGGGTCATGCTCGACCCAGCCGGGCTGGGGATAGTACTGTGTGAACTCGCGCTGTGCCACCGCCACGACGTTTGCGCCGCTGTCGAAGATGACCGCGCGCGAGGATGTGGTACCCTGATCTATGGACATGATATAC
>JAFZOA010000547.1 GCA_017550775.1 Ruminiclostridium sp.
CGAATTTCCTGCTGCCGTATCACGGAATAGCGGTCAGCAATAAAACGGTTGAAATACTCAACGGGAGAAATATCCATACCCTCCGAGTCACCGAACGCCCAGCCTGCGATCTCAAAATTATCGAGTCTGCGGTTGAAATCCGCGTCAAGTCTCATCTTTTTCAGAATATCGGGAGTTACATTCTCAACTGAAATACGACTTCCTTCATCACCTGATGTTCTATTGTCAGCAGGCGCATTTTCTCCCACTCGCGTATCAGCAGGAAGGTTTTTGGACGCGGGTTCTGCTGCCGATACAGCTTGTCGAGCTCGTTGAACCGTTTCTCCGCTTCTTCGTCTATCTGTCGCGGAATCAGCTGCCACTTGCCCTCCATTATGTATATCTGTTCTTCCTGCGGATACTCCAGCCTTATCCACTCTTTCCACATTCTGCCCCACCGACCTATCGGTCTTTTCAGCAGTTCCGCGATCTGCGGACTGCGTGTGTACTCTGTTTCTGACAGTATCTGACCTGTCGGGTTCATTTTCTCGCTCATAAGTCTGTTCCCTCTTTCTTTTTTGGATTTGTACTATCTCACGCTCTATTTCGAGCAATGCGTCCTTTGCCGAACGCTGAACAATGTCGCAGAAGCGGATAAGGTCTCGCGTGTCCTTGAACATATCCGCAGCGGAAAGATTTATCCCGCCCGACAGCTTCATACCGCCCTCTATCTCGCAGCGATTGGAGACCACAAAGCGCACCGCCGAAACGAGCGACTTCTGATATTCCGCGACTTTCTCCTGCGACAGCTTCATCTGTCCGGTCGCATACTCGACATCGTTGAGCCTGCCCTTGATACTGTCAACGGATATGGTCGCAATGGTCTCCTGAATGTTTTTGCAGTCCTTCCCGTACTTGTCGTTTATGACTTCGGTAATGTCACCGGAAATATCCTCGGTTATCTTCCAGAGGTCGGGTATCTTCTTACCGTTCGTCTGTGTAATATCGAACAAATGCCTTGCGGACGTACCCTCGCCAAACACGGAAATGCTGTGCTCACCTCTGTTCACGACCCTTCCGAGCCGGTTCCATGTTTCAAGCGTTGCGACTTTTGTAGCGTTCGGGTTCTGATAATATATCAGAGCCGCGTCCGAAAACGACTGCTTGTACATTCCCGCCGAGAACCGCAGGAACTGCGCGAACTCCTGCTTATTCTTCATCAGACGGTTTGTTATTTCCGTCCAGTTGTAGAGGACGGTATTGTATCTGCTCATGTATTTCCTCCCTAACATTCCTGCATAGCACTATTTATGTGTTGTGCTTATGCCTGCTTCTTGTCTTTGCCGCCTATAAACTCCTCCAGTTTCAGATTTATATATCCGTCCTTATCTTCGAGCGAGAACACCGCGCTGTACTTGTTTCCCTTTGAGGAAATGCAGTTGTTGAATGTCGCTCTGCCGTTCACAAGCAGCTCCGTAAGCTCTCCTGCGGTAAAAGCACGACCAATGCGCTTATCGTTCTTGAAAAGGAAGAAGCCACATTTATCGCGTCCGGCACTGCAATAGTAAGTCTTTGCACTCTCATATATAGGAGCACCGCAGCGCGGACACTTGCCCAGCTCATGCTTTCGTGTTACCGGGACACGTTCCTTGACCACTTTCTCGCAGTCAATGGTATTTCGGATTATCTCAACGATCTCGTCAAGCAGCACATTCGGGTCTGCCTTGCCTTTCTCGATGTCGCCAAGCATCAGCTCCCAATGTGCCGTAAGGTCGGGAGATTTGACCGCTTCGGGAAGTGACTTGACAAACTCCCTGCCGTAATCGGTAGAAATAAGCAGCTTCTTATCCCTGCGGACATATCCTGCCGCAATCAGCTCCTCGATTATTGCAGCTCTTGTTGCAGGCGTTCCGAGCCCGCGTTCCTTGACATATCCTTTCAGAGATTTGTCCTCGATAAGTCTGTCGATATTCTCCATTACCCACAAGAGCGTACTTTCCGTGAAACGCTTCGGAGGTGTGGTCTCGCCCTCAACGATAGTAATGTTGTCGGCGGTAAAGCGACAGCTCACAGCATACTTCGGGACATTCTCCGATTCCTCCGCGCCGCTCTTATTCACATATCTGCGCCAGCCGAGGACCGTAGGCGTTTTCTGCAACAGCTTGAATACTTCACCGTTTACTGTAAATTCATATCTCGTTTCGTCATACTCATACGGCTTGTCGAGCGCACACAGAAACCTGTTTATTACAAGCTCTATGATACATTTTTCATTTGCCGACAGCTCCGTGTCGTGCAGCCTACCGATAAGATTTGTCGGAATAAGCGCATGATGATCGGTGATTTTGCTGTTATCTATGATGCGTTTATCAATGTTCATTCCCTGTTTCTGTAAATGCTTTATTCTCTCGGGATCATAACCGTATAAACACTTGACAATGCTATCTACCAGCGGTATCATATCATCTGACAGATAATTGCTATCCGTTCGAGGATATGTAAGCAGCTTTTTCTCATAAAGCGACTGCGCCGCTTTCAGCGTATCCGCCGCCGTGATACCGTAAATGTCATTGGCTTCGCGCTGCAAAGATGTAAGGTTATGCAGGAGCGGTCTGTTCTCCATCTTATGATCTATCTTGACCGAGGTTACGACCACCGTGCCGCCCATGCACTTTTTTACAATAGCCTGCGCCTCTGCTCTTGTATCAAAGGTCTTTTCGTACTCCGCGCCAGTTATCTCGAAGCTCCTTTCTTGCGCGTCGTCCGTGACGCGCTCCAGGGAGCTTCTGTGCGGCGTCATGCCGCAAAGCATTACGCGATAGATAGGCTTTTTCTTGAAATTCTCTATTTCTTCATCACGGCTTGCTATAATATTCAGCACCGGCGTTTTGACCCTTCCGACCTTGTGAGTATCGTTATTCACGATACTGTAAAAACGCGACAGCGACATTCCGAGGATCCAGTCAGCTTTTGCGCGGGCAAATCCGGCTTCATAAAGCGCCGCCTTGTCCTCACCTTTGAGCAGGTGTTTCATACCCTGCTTTATGCTCTCGTCTGTCAGAGAGCTTATCCACAGCCTTTTGACCGGCTTTTTACAGCCGAAGTAGTTATATATATACCTGAAAATGCACTCGCCCTCGCGTCCCGCATCACAGGCGTTTATTATCTCCGTAATATCGTCGCGGGTAAACAGCTCCTTCAGCATTTTGAGCTGTCCGCCGTGATCCTTTCTCGGTATCATTCTGAACTTATCGGGGATAAGCGGGAGTGTTTCAAGCTCCCATTTATCCCAGCCATAATCCTCCGGCATACCTATCCCGATCAGATGACCGAGCGCGTTTGCGACTATGTAGCCGTTGCCCTCGCGGTAAAATGTATTCCCGTACTCAACGGCATTGACAGCGCCGACACAGTAAGCCAGAGAAGCGCTTACCGAAGGCTTTTCAGCCAGTATTAAGATACTCATTCCGCACCCTCCTTACACAAGGTTCATACAGGTCTGCATAGCAACACTTACGATGAAACCGTAAAGACTGAAATCCTCAAATTCCTCGGTCTCAACTCTGTAATATGTTGTCATGCCGTCCGTGCTTTCCGCACTTACTACATACAACAGCAGTACCTTATCCGTAATGCAGTCATATACGACCTGATATCCCTTCGATACTGTCACCTCGCCGCCGACAGAACCGCCGAGAGGCTCTTCGAGAAATGTTCCAAGAATAACACCGTCCTCGCTAACAAGCGAAGCGTCGAACGCTTCATCATTCCAGAATTCGGTCTCGTCCTCCCCGTCGAGCTCAACGGCATAGCTGCTGATCTCATGCGTGATAAGACTGACCTTTCTCGTGTAGTCCGCCGCCGCAAATGCCGACGCAAGCAACTTGCGGACTTCTCTCTCCGTTGCGACATATCCTGTCTGATACTGGCAGAAATCAACCAGCGCTTCCTGTATCTTTGTTATGCTTACTCTTCCCATATTCTTTTTCCTCCGTTTTTTCATTGTCTTCTGTATTTGTTGTTTCTTCCGGAACCGCAGTATCATCGGCGTTATCCGTTTCTGATATATCTGCGGCATCTTCTTCATTCGGTTTCAGCTTGAAACCGTCGAGCTCGCCCCTTTCGATAGCTTCAAGCAAAGCATCAACATCAATGCCCTTCTTCTTTGCCGCACCGTTAAGGCGTGTACCTTGATTCTGGTCCATGAGCTTCTCTATCCTGCGTTTTTTACGCTCATAGCAAAGCAACCGTTTCCTGTGATGTTCAAGGTATTTGCGGGAGTTTTCTATGAGCTGATCACATTTTTTAATAGCCTCCTTGTACTTCTCGTTCTTATTTTCCACCGTTTCGCCTCCTATTTATCCGAATGACGATATATACG
>JAFZOA010000548.1 GCA_017550775.1 Ruminiclostridium sp.
AAGCTCATAGGAAGACTGTATTACAGATCGTCCTACAGCCAGAACGTGCTGGATCACTCGATAGAGGTCGCTCACCTCGCGGGTATGATGGCGGACGAGCTTGGTGTAGATGCGGCGCTCGCAAGAAGAGCCGGTCTGCTGCATGACGTCGGCAAGGCGCTCAGTGAGGAGATCGAGGGCTCACATGTACAGATCGGTGTGGATGTATGCCGCAAGTACAAGGAGAGCGCGGACGTTATCCACGCTATCGAGGCTCACCACGGCGACGTAGAGGCAAGAACGGTGGTTGCGTGCCTTGTCAAGGCAGCCGACGCGATAAGCGCGGCACGTCCCGCGGCAAGAAGCGAGAACTTCGAGAACTACATCAAGCGTCTCCAGAAGCTCGAAGAGATCTGCTCGTCGTACAACGGCGTAGAGAAGACCTACGCGATACAGGCGGGTAGAGAGGTACGCGTGATGATAAAGCCCGAGTCCATGGGCGACGACAAGATGACGGTGCTTGCGAGAGAGATCGCAAAGAAGATCGAGGCGGAAATGGAATATCCGGGTCAGATCAAGGTAAATCTCATACGCGAGAGCCGCGCGGTCGAATACGCAAAGTAAGCTACATAAGAACAACGCGCATCGGAACATTCCGATGCGCGTTGTGTTGTGTCCGGGGATAAAGCTTACCCCTGCCGAAAGGCAGGGGTAAGCGCTATTTTATGCTTCTTCCCAGTTGTGCCATACGTTCTGAACGTCGTCGTTATCGTCGAGCGCGTCCAGCAGAAGTCCCATTTTCTTGATGTGATCCTCGTCGGTAAGGGTGGTGTAGGTCGAGGGGATCTTTGCGGGCTCGGCGGAGAGTACCTTGTAGCCCTTGTCCTCAAGCGCCTTTCCTACGTCGGTAACGGTATTCGGGTCGGTGGTGATCTCCACGCAGCCGTCCTCGAAGGTGAAGTCGTCGCCGCCGGCTTCGAGGATATCCTCCATAGCCTTGTCCTCGTCGATGTCCTCGTCCTCGTTGTCGAGCACAACTATTCCCTTGGTGGAGAACATGAACGATACACAGCCGCTTGTTCCGAGATTGCCGCCGAACTTGTCAAAATAGTGGCGCACCTCGCCTGCTGTACGGTTGCGGTTGTCGGTAAGACACTCCACGATCACTGCAACACCGTTGGGACCGTAGCCCTCATATACGCATTCCTCGTAGTTGGTCTTTTCGCCGTCGCCGCTTGCCTTCTTGATAAGGCGGTCGATGTTGTCGTTCGGGATATTGTTGGATTTCGCCTTCTGAACGAGCTGGGCGAGCTTTGAGTTGCTGTTCGGGTCGCCGCCGCCCTCACGCACCGCAACGATGATCTCGCGGCTTATCTTGGTGAAGACCTTGGCTCTTGCGCCGTCCTTCTCGCCTTTCTTTCTCTTGATCGTGCTCCATTTTGAATGTCCTGACATAAATTATCTCCTTCCGTTATGCTGCTTGTTTTGTATGGGTATCGGTCAGAACATCTTCGTAATGACCGATAATATCGTAGTTTTTCCAGTACAGATAGTAACCGTCCATGAAGTGCTGGATGTCGTCTATGCGGATCCGGAACTTGTCCTCCCTCACCGCAAGGCTGTTCAGCACGATCTTCGGGTTCTTAAAGTACATCGCGTACTCGGGGAACATGAAGTAGTTGAGTCCGTAAGCGGCGCGGTTCTTTACCGCCGTGAGAAGCTGCTTCGCGTCGAAGGTATCAAGATAGCTGCACTTGTACCCGCCGCGTATCAGCCGGTCATACATCTCGAACGCACAGTTCACGGTCTCGGATGCAGAATTCACGCCCGCCCTTATGTACGACATATTGTAGCTGTACTTGTCCGTATCCACATTCTTGAGTCCGAACTCAAAGTACCGTTCCTCCGGGAGATACTTGGTGATCTCGTTGAAGGTGTATGCCATCCAGTGGCTGTGAAGCGATATGTAGTCGTGGGTGACGAAGTAATCCGCGGCTTTTCTCGCGCTCATAAGGTACTTGCTGTCGCCGATAACGCCGTAAGCTTTGAGCATTCCGTAGGCCGCCTCGCCATCGTAGTACACGATGACGTAATCCTCCGCAACGGAATAGTTGTGCTTGTACAGCGTATGGGTGAAGCTTCCATTGCTCTTCTGCATATAGATAATGCCGTTTGCGAGCGCCCTTATCAAGGAGTTGTACTCGCTCGAACCGAAAACTTCCTCATAGGTGGTGTACGCGAGCAGCGCAAGTCCGTTGCCGCCGATGTTGAGCCTTGTGCCGTCCACCACGAACGCGGTCTTGTTGTCCTTGTACAGGAACTGCTTTTTGAGGTAGCCGAGCGCCGAGCGTATCACCGGGACAAGCTCTTCGTCGCGGCACATATCGTACTGCATGATGAGGTTCCACACCGTTCCCGCATGACGTAATATATTATACCCCTCGATCTCCTCGTTGTCAATAGGGTAATACCCATAAACAAATTTTCCGTCTTCGCCGCATATCGAACTTAAGTAAGCGGAGGTTCTGTCCGCGAGCATCTCCACGGTGCTTCGGTCGGCCGCAAGCTCTCTGCGCCCGGTGTCCCCGTATGTACCGTTTATCATTTTGTAGGCGAGCGCGGTATTCTCGGCGAAGTATCCCTGTGTTTTGAACTGCCGGAGCGTCTTCGGCATCGCGGTGAGCTTCTTCTTGCCCATTGACCCGAGCTCGGTGTTTATCCGTGTAAGATCAAGCGCGCCTGTCTCGTAATCTATCATGCCGCTGCTGTTGATCTGGGCTTCGAGCAGAGCCGTGCCGTAGTATGAGTTGAAAGAAATGCCGCTTCTCATACCGCCCGGGCGCAGAGCCTTCGTGTCGTTCATGAACTGTGAGTAGGTCTTTTCCTCGTCCGAGACCACCACGTCAAGCTTGAACCATTTCGGGACGACCCCGGTGCCCTTCGCCTTGTCGTATGCCGATTTGAGGGCGGTGTCGAGGTCGGTGGACTGCGTAAGGGCAACTTTAGCCTTGCTGCCTCCGTCAGACACTGATATAAACACAACGGCGCGTCCGAAGTCTTTAACTGCCTGCATGGTCTCGGTGTCGTTCCTTAGCATTCTTGTGACGAGGTTGTATTTCGACGCGTACATACTGTTGATGACGTTGGAAGCCTCCGCCGGAGCTGCCAGCACACCGACAGCCGCCGTCACGACCGCGAACGCGGCTGCGATCAGTTTTCTGAATACTTTCATTTCCTATCCTTTCGTATCGTCGGTGATGAATGAGAACAGCTCCTCTATCCGTTCCCGGGCGCCGATGAGCGAGAGGTAGCCGAACAGTGCTTCTACCGCGGTAGCCTTATGGTACTCGGCGGGGTTGCTTGACTTAGGTGGATTGAGTCCGGAGGCGTTTCTTCCTCTGCGCAGGATATCGGCTTCCTCCTCACTGACCGTGTTCAGCAGCTTTTCGTACGCCGCCGCCTGGAACGACGCGCGCACCATTTTCACCGACATATTGTGAAGCTCGGCGGAAGGACGATCCCCGAGGCTCACGACCTTACGCCGTGCGCATATCTCATACACGCAGTCGCCGTAGAACGCGAGGGTACCGGGGCTTAGCCGTTTTGCTTCACTTTTTGACAAATTATCCATATTATCCTTCTATTAATATAACGTTTCCCGACATAATTTTGTTACCGAATTTTAAAGATAATTATTGTTTTAACAGCGCGCAAGCGCTAATGGGTCCAGCGTCACGCTGGCTCGGGGTCACGGGGGCGAGCAGCCCCCTTGCGGGTGCACCCGGTGACCGCTTGTATGCGCGCATCGTGCACGCTTTTGGCGGTCACCTCACTGCATCGTGCAGTGGGGCAGAGCCCTGCCGAGGGGTCGGGGGGCGAGAAGCCCCCAGCGGGGTTTGGGGCAGCGC
>JAFZOA010000053.1 GCA_017550775.1 Ruminiclostridium sp.
ACCCGAACAACGTTGACGCGTACATAGGCAAGGCCGAGGCGTACATAGCCATGGGCGATACCGCAAACGCGATAAAGACATTGCAGACCGGTTACGACAAGACCGGAGACGAGAGGATAAAGGCAAAGCTCGACGAGCTGACCGCACCGGCGGAGACGACGGCTGAAACAACGACCGCCGAGACGACCACTACCACAGAAGCGACTACTACAACTACGGAAGAAACGACTGCCGAACCGGAAGAGCAAATAGAATACATCGACGCCGAGCCGGAAGAGATAGAAAATATGCTTCTTGCATACATACGGGGAGAAGGTGAGCTCAGACCGGAAATGCTCGGAAAAGTTGAAAAGCTTGAAATATTGGGAGAAGATTTTGTTAGTGTAGATTCTTTGTCAATATATGAGAGGCTGAATTATTATTCTTTCACTCCTAATTGGGCATCGAATATTTATGCGCTTCATTATGAAGACGGCTATATATATAAATGCAACTATGGAGATATTACGGATCTTTCTTTTGTTAACGAAATGCCGGCATTGACATCATTATCTATAGAATGTAATCATATATCCGATTTGTCTCCCTTAACTGGAATGAATAATCTTACATCATTGAGTTTAGATTATAACCAAATCTCTGATTTATCTCCTTTAACTGGAATGGTAAATCTTACATCATTAAGTTTGAGTGATAAAATTTCAGACATCTCTCCATTAAGTGGGCTAAAGAATTTAAAGATTTTAGCGCTGGATTTCAATGACATCTCAGATATCTCGCCGTTAAGTGGTCTTACTAATTTGGAATGGTTATGGTTAAATTATAATTACATTTCAGATATTTCTCCGTTAAGTGATCTTACAAATCTGGAACGGCTATCATTGGGTGAAAACAACATCTCAGATATCTCGCCATTAAACGGGCTTGCTAAACTGATTTACTGTGATTTCGGTCTAGTTGATAAATCAGGCACTTCGTTGTCTCGTGAATATTATAATCTTAATTATCTCTCTCAATCAGACATTGAGAGCTTTAAAGCCGCTCACCCGGATTGTGAAGTAATTGTTTCATATGAATGATATACCTGCCAATTACACTAAAAAACAAAACCAACCGGCGTACTGTGCGACCTATTCATAAATCCATTTATACATTAAAAACAAGTTGACAAAAAACGCTGAACCGTGGTATAATGATTGGACGACGATCATGGAGGGAGCTATATGGAGCTGAACATCGTTCTCGTGGAACCGAGAATACCGCAGAATACCGGCAATGTCGCGCGTACCTGCGCACTCACCGGCGCAAGGCTGCACCTTGTAAAGCCTCTCGGTTTTGAGATCGACGACCGTCAGCTCAAACGCGCCGGGCTGGATTACTGGCACCTGCTCGACATCACATACTACGACGGGCTCGACGATTTCTTCGCGCGCAACCCCGACGGCGATTTCCGTTACTTCACCACAAAGGCGGTAAACAACTACTGCGATGTTAAGTACGCGGATAAGGTGTATATCGTGTTCGGGCGCGAGGACGCGGGACTCCCCGAGGAGCTCCTGTTTAAGAACCGCGAACGCTGCGTCAGGATACCGATGATCGACCACCCCGACGCGCGAAGCCTTAACCTCTCAAACAGCGTCGCTATCGGCACCTATGAGGTGCTCCGGCAATGGGGCTTCCCCGAGCTGAAAAACTCCGGCAGCCTCACAAAATACGATTGGAAGGACAGCATAACATGAAAACTTACACATTGATAACAGACAGCGGCTGCGATATCTCCCGCGAGGACGAGGAAAGATACGGCATAGATATCATGTCGTTCGATATCATTCTCGGCGGTGAGACAATACGCGAGCGTATCGACATCACCGGTCACGAGTTCTTAGAGAAGATCGCGAACTGTGAGGAGCTCCCCAAGACCTCCCAGATCACTCAGTTCCGTTTCGAGGAGAAGTTCGAGGAGTGCGTGAAAGAGGGCATCCGCGACGTGATCGTCGTGCTCATCAACGGCTCCGGCAGCCAGACGTACGCAAACGCCGTCAGCGCGGCAAATGCCTTGAAGGAAGACGGGCGTGCCGGTGAGACGCGGTTCTATGTCCTCGACAGCCATACTTACTCTCTCGGTTACGGCTACCCGATAGTTGAGGCGGCGAAGAAGCTCGAAGCGGGTCAGACTGCCGAGCGCGTCGTTGCATACCTTGAAGACTGGTTCGACTGCTGCGAGCTTTACCTGATGCTGTTCAACCTGCGCCACGCGCGCAAGTCCGGGCGTATCAAGGCAGCGTCCGCGGTAATGGGCGAGCTTATGAACATCAAGCCTATCGTCCAGATGATAGACAGCGAGACCAAGGTCGTAGCCAAGCCGCGCGGAGAGAAGAAAGCGGTGAACGATCTCGTGGATTACCTCATGACCCGCGCTATCCCCAAGACCCCGTTCGTGGTGGGACGTTCCCTTGCCACCGAGCTGGAGGACGAGTTCATCGAGAAGTACAAGGCTAAGTCCGGAAGTCAGCTCGGCATGATCCACAGCGTCGGAAGCGTTGTCGCCGCCAATGCCGGTACGAGCTTCATAGGCGTGTTCGTCAAGGGCGAGAAGCGCAGATGACACCGCGAAAGTAAATATAATTTACCTATAACGTTTACACAGACCGGCCGTGTCACCGATGAGGTGTTCACGGCCGTTTTTTTGTATGCCGACTCGGAAAAACAGCGGTATATGCGCATTCCCGGCTTCTTTTCTCTTCGGGTCGGCTGCACGGACGGGGTGAATGATGTTTGTCGGAAAAATTTCCGGAAACCTGTTGACAAATGAAAAGAAATGTGATATCATAACAAGTGTGGTAAATAAAACTTACCCGGCAGTCAGTCTATTCGACAGGAGGAAATGAACATGAAAAAAACAAAGATCCTTGGAGTTCTGCTCGCGGGAATGCTTTCAGTGACCGGTATCCCGACAGTGACCGCTCCGCTTACCGTCTCTGTAAGTGCGGCTTCCAAGCTTGCCGCTCCGACCGGTATCTCCGCGACAGTTACCG
>JAFZOA010000549.1 GCA_017550775.1 Ruminiclostridium sp.
CATCAGCCTTACCTCCGAGCATAGTAAAATCGTTGAAGAAGCCGGGGTAGGACTTGGAAACGCAGTCCGCCCCGCGTATGATAAGCGGCTCCGTGCAGCGCTGTGAAGCCACCGCGAGAGACATCGCTATCCTGTGGTCGCTGTAGGTGAGACAAACCCCGCCGTGAAGCGACTTTACCCCCTGTATCGTGAGGCTGTCCGCGCCCGCCTCGATGTGAGCGCCGAGACGGTTCAGCTCGTCGCTTATCGCCGCGAGCCGGTCGCACTCCTTTATCCGGAGCCGTCCGCAGCCGGTGATGTGGGAGGTGCCCTCCGCGAAGCACGCGAGCACCGTGAGTATCGGTACAAGGTCGGGAATGTTGTCGGCGTGAACGTCGAAGGCTTTACCGCCGTTTGCGGCGAAGTCCCGGGTGATCTCGATTATGACCCTGTCGCCCTGGACGCTCCCGTAGTTTAAGTTCACGGGCTCGGTCTGTCCGCCGATCGCGTTTGCGACGAGGAAGAACGCCGCCTGGGACATATCCGCTTCCACCGTGTATTCCCGCGCTCTGAAGCGGCTTCCGGCGGGCACAGAAAAGCTGTCCGCGCCGATAAGCACGGACACGCCGAAGGAGCTCATTACATCGGCGGTAAGCTCGGCATACGGGCGGGACTGGAGCTCAGACGTGAGCTTTATCGTACATTCCCCGCCGGTGAGCGGGAGGGCGAGCATATAGCCGGTAATGAACTGAGAGGAGATATCGCCGGTAACGGGGAACTCCCCGCCGGAGAGCCTACCGCTTATCCTGTACGGCATTCTGTCGGTATCGAAGTGTACCCCGTGATTCGGGAGCTCTTCGAGATAGGGGGTTATGGGGCGGTTCGGGAGGTTGGCTGTGCCGGAGAATACGGTGTCTGTACCGAGCGCGGCGGCTACCGGTATCATGAACCGGAGCGTTGAGCCGCTTTCCCGACAGTTTATCTCCGCCTTTTGCACGGGGGAGCTTATCCCTGTGACCGTGGTAGTATCGCCGTCGGAGGATATCTTCGCTCCGAGAGCGGTGAGCGCGTCTGTGGTAGCTCTCGTGTCCTCACAGTCGAGGACGTTGTGCAGGACGCTTGTTCCGTCGGCGAGGGCTGCGCAGATAAGCGCCCGGTGAGAAATGCTTTTCGACGGGGGAACGGTCACTTTGCCGTGAAGAAGAGAGGGTGTGATCTTTATATCCATGTGTTATCTTTCCAATGTTTTAATAAGTTTTCCGAAATCATCGACCGGCATTTTCACGATATCCGCTTTTCCGATCGTTTTGCAGATGATGATGTTTATATCGTCCGAGAAGCGCTTCTTGTCATTGACGGCGTTGAGGAAAAGCTTCTCCGGCGGGATATCCACGCTGTACGGGAGCCCGTTGACTTCAAGGCACCGCCTGAGCTCGCCGCTTATGTTCCCGTCTATGAGCCCGTTCTTTTCTGCGGCTGTGGTAATGAGGTACATACCTACAGCAACGGCGTTCCCGTGGGAAAGCCCGCAGAAGTTCTGGGTCTTCTCGATAGCGTGACCGAGGGTGTGACCGAAGTTGAGCGTCATGCGAAGTCCCTTGTCGAACTCGTCGTTCTCCACCACGTCGCGCTTTATGTCAACGCACTTCACTATCATTTCTTCGAGGTGCTCACGGATATTACCGGCGGCTATCATATCGAAAAGCTCCTTCGAGCGTATCATGCCGTACTTTACCGCCTCGCCCATGCCGTCGCTGAAAAATGCGTCCGGGAGGGTGTTCAGCGTGTCGGTGTCCGCGAGCACCAGCTTGGGCTGCTTGAACGCGCCCACCAGGTTCTTTCCGGCAGGGATATCCACGGCGGTCTTTCCGCCCACCGAGCTGTCGATCTGGGCGAGAAGCGAGGTCGGCACCTGAACGTACCGTATGCCTCGCAGGTAGGTCGCCGCCGCGAACCCGGCAAGGTCTCCGGTAACGCCGCCGCCCAGCGCGATTATCGCGTCCGAGCGGGTTATGTTGTTCGCCGCGAGGAAGCCGTAGAGGTTCAGCAGTACCTCGTGGGACTTGCTCTGTTCGCCGTGTGGAAACACGAACTCGTTCACGGTGAAGCCCGCGCCGGTGAGCCGGTCTTTGAGAGTTTCGCCGTAGAGCGGGAAAACGTTGTCGTCCGAGACGATGACGGCTCTGCTGCTTTTGAGCACGGGGGCTATGTATTCCTCGGCGCGGGACAGAAGCCCGCTTCCGATAAGTACGTCGTAGCTGTTTGATGCTTTAACGGTTATCTTGTTCATTTCGTTTCACCTTAAAGTTGAGATATAGTTTTCAGATACAGGTAACGTTCAGCCTTTCGAGGTTCACGCCGTAAAGAAGCTCCGGGTCGTAAGCCGTGTCAACGATGACCGGCGGGTACTCGTCCTGAATATAGTTCACAAACATATAGTCATAGTATTCAGCCGGTGCGTACTCACTCTTGCAATATACGAGCATGGTGGAACAGCCGCAGACATAAAATCTGTCCATTTTGTCAAGGTCTGAGAACTTGAAATGTGATTCCGCTTCCTTCGTGTACTTCTCTTTCAGTTCTTCATTGTTTTCGAGCAGCTCTGCGAACTCATCTACGGTAAGCCGTTCAAAGCCGAGCTTTCTGAACTCGCCGTCCGGGGTGAATACTGCGGGAAGGTACTGATATCCGAGGCTGATGCCTTTCAGCATATATATCACTCCGTCGTTCGGACGTCTGAGGTCGGTAGCACTACCTACTTCTTCAAAAAGCGTATCTTTGTCGGTTTTCAGCAATTGGACACCGGAAGACATGGGAGTAAGACCGCCCGATTCAATAGAGATCGTAAAGTCTCCGTAATCCCAGACTTCTTCTATTATATCGTTGGTACCGCCGCGTAACAGCCACTTGCCGTCATTAGTCTTGCCCCCGCTTATGACCTCGGTGATATCACCGGTCGAGCCGTCGGCAAAGTAAAGCGCACAGCCGAGTCCGGGATCGTATTCACCGTATTCCTCGGGGGTGTAGAAAAGGTTTACGATCAGATCGTCGGTGCCGTCGCGTGTGAAGTCAAAGAGCTGACCGAGTACGAAAACGATATCCTCAGGGGACAGAACTTTCCCGTCGTTTTCGGCGTTGTAAAGCTCTATGGCGCCGGAGTAGTCCTCAAAGCACTTCTCCCGAATGGCGCCGACGATATCCTCATGTCCGAACTCCGATTCGTCGGTAACGGCTTCAAGCTCCGTGGCTCTATGGAAGACAACTGGGCTACCCAGTGGGGACAGGGCGATGCCTTCGGCCAGTATAAGAAGAACGACGGCGGCTCAGGCAACATTACCGTTCCCGAGGCCGGCATCTACACCGTTTCGCTCAACACCGCAACTGACGAGTTGAAGGTCGAGAAGTACGAAGACACACCACGCGTCTTCTCAGGCATGGCCATCGCCGGCTCCTTCAACGACTGGGGCGACACCGACATGACGCCTTGCTCAACGGGTTGGGAGAACCACGATTGGTACATCACCCACGATTTCAATGCCGGCGACGAAATCAAGATCAAGCAGGCTGGTACATGGGATTACAACAAGGGCGGTTCCTTCGCCAACACCGGCGACAATCTCTTTGTCTATGGTGTCGATGGAGGCAGCAACCTTGTCATCCCCGAAACGGGCAAGTACATCATCTTCTTTAACGATATAACGGGCTACATACGTTTTATGAAACAATAAACGTGAACCATTAACCAATAACAGTTAACGCGATATGACTAAGAAAATATTATTCGGATTAGCAACAGCAGCATTGCTCTTTGCTTGCACCGACGACTATAAGGACTGGGCCACCCCACAGCAGGTGGCACAGCCCCAGCAAGTCAGCTTTGCCGACGGCAGCGTCTCGGCTGTCGATGTCATCCGTATGGCCGACCTTGCCGACGGACAGACCACTGTCAAGGTGTGCAACATCAACGCTCCCACAACTACTGGCGAGGGATACACACCATCCTACACCATCACCCTCGGCGACGAGACCTTCCCACTGAACGAAGATGGCACCATGGACGTCAGCGTCCTGAAGTCTTACTTTGAGAAGACCTTCGGCAAGGCTCCCACCGAGCATGCCGTCGATGCCACCGTCAACATGTGGCTCAATGGCAGCACCGTCTCCGTCAAATCGGCTACTTCTGCCGCCTTCCCCGTTAAGGTAGTGCTTGCAGCACCCTTCATCGACAGCGGCTACTGGCTCGTGGGCGACATGCTCGCCTGGGG
>JAFZOA010000550.1 GCA_017550775.1 Ruminiclostridium sp.
CGCGTCGTCGATCATCTCTTCCTCGAACGGGCGGGCAGAGCGCAGCTCGGTCTTGGTAAGGCGCATTACCTGAACGCCCTGGGTGTCACGCGCGGCTTTCGGGAGCACGAGCGCCGAGTTGAATATGAGCACCTTTCCCGCTTCGGACTGGAGAATAAACTCCCTGTCCTCGTCGAGCTTGTACATTGCGATCAGCTCCGAGCCGTCAAAATAGGCGTTCGCAAGCTTACGGCGCTTTGTCTTGGTCTCGAACGAAGAGAGCGGTACCTTCGCACATTTTCCGTTCCTGAAGAACAGTATTATCTGACCGCTGTAATCCTCGGTCGGTATCATCTTTATTATGCGCTCGTTCTGCTCCATTTCGAGCTTCGCGGGGACATAGTCGCCGAGAAGGCTCGCTTTGGTGTCCGCAAAGTCGTTTACGCAGGATTTATATACCTGATATTTGTCGGTGAAGAAGAGAAGGTCTGTCTTTCCGGTGAGCTCCTGCTCAAAAATGAGCTCGTCGCCCTCTTTGAGTTTCTGTTCTCCGCTCATACGCAGGGAAGCCGCGGTGATGCGCTTGAAATAGCCCTCTGCGGTAAGGAAGCAGTTTACGGTATAGTCGGGTATCGCTTCTTCTTCGTCCTCGTCGTCGTCGAACGCCTGAGCGAAGAGGGTCTTTCGCGGCTGACCGTATTTTTCGGATATCTCCGTAAGCTCGTCGATGATGTATTTCTTGATGCGGCGCGGGCTTTCGAGCATATCCTCCATATCAGCGATCTCGTCTTTGAGGGAGTCTGTCTCTTCCGTGCGTTTGAGAATGTACTCGCGGTTGATGTGGCGAAGCTTTATCTCCGCAACGTAATCAGCCTGCACTTCGTCGATGCCGAACCCGATCATGAGGTTCGGAACTACCTCGGCTTCCTCGTCCGTCTCGCGGATTATCTTTATTGCCTTGTCGATGTCGAGAAGTATCTTTTTGAGACCGAGAAGAAGGTGGAGTTTTTCTTTCTTCTTTCCGAGCTCGAAATAGATCATGCGCTTTACGCAGCTTATGCGGAACGCAATCCATTCGTTGAGGATCTCGTAAACACCCATTACGCGGGGATTTCCGGCGATAAGAATGTTGAAGTTGCAGGAAAACGCGTCCTGTAAGGGCGTAAGCCGGAACATCTTGCGCATGAACTCGTCGGGATCCTTGCCTTTCTTGAGGTCGAATGTGAGTTTAAGACCAGAAAGGTCGGTCTCGTCGCGGATATCCGAGATCTCGGTTATCTTTCCGAGCTTCACGAGCTCAAGCACCTTGTCGATGACCGCTTCGACGGTCGTGGTAGGCGGTATCTCGGTGACTTCGATACAGCGGCTGTCGGGGTCGAAGGTATATTTACCGCGGACTGTGATGCTTCCGCGTCCGGTCTTGTATATCTTCTGCATCTCCTCCTCGTCCGCGACGATAAAGCCGCCGCCGGGAAAATCGGGCCCGCGCAGAGTAACGGAGACATCATGGTCAGGGTCTTTCATCAGAGCTATCGTGGTCTCGCAGATCTCGCGGAGATTGAACGAGCAGATGTTGCTTGCCATCGAAACGGCGATACCGATGTTGTTGTTGACGAGAACGGAGGGGAAGCGGACAGGGAAGAGAACCGGCTCGGTGAGCGTGTTGTCGTAGTTCGGGACGAAATCTACGGTGTCCTTGTCTATGTCGCCGAAAAGCTCTGAGCAGATAGGGTCGAGCTTAGCCTCGGTGTAACGCGAAGCGGCGTAGGACATATCGCGTGAGTACGCCTTGCCGAAGTTTCCCTTGCTGTCGATATACGGGTGGAGCAGAGCTCCGTTTCCGCGCGCGAGACGCACCATAGTTGCGTAGATAGCCTGGTCGCCGTGCGGGTTGAGCTTCA
>JAFZOA010000551.1 GCA_017550775.1 Ruminiclostridium sp.
CCCTGCCGAGGGGACGGGGGCGAGCAGCCCCCTTGTCAGCAGCCTCATTTCACTTCTTGAACAGCTTTGCAAAGAACCCTTTTTTCTCTGTTTTCTCCGCTTTTTCTTCGTCTTTTTTCTTGGGTGCAGGCGCGTCCGACGGGCGGTATTCGTCGTAATACTCGCCGTACTCGTCATAGTCGATATCGCCGGAGAGCGCCTCCGCGAGCGAACGCCTTTCAAGCTCGTCGCCCGTATCTTCGAGCAGGTATGTGTATATGCGCTTCGGTTTCGGGACTTTAAGCGCGTCGATGCCGTCCTCGGTCAGTATCTCAAGCCCTTTCCCCATGTCCGAGATCAGATCATCGCTCATCACCTCATAGAAGCCCTCACAGCGGATATTGTATTCCTCGGCGGGATTCTCACCGCCTATCGCCGCAAGGTGTATGCTCTCGCGGAGCCACGACGCAAACTCCAGATAGCCGCTCCAGCGCGAGTTTATCATCGCAGCGGCGTATTCGAGCTGCTTCGCCGCGACCGCTTCCTCACCGTACTTACCCACCGCCTCGTCGTAGAGTATCGGGAAGTTGTCCTGCCAGATCGTCGGCTTCTTCTCGCCGTTGATGTACTTGCGGCGGGTGGAGAAGATAAGATCGCGGTGCTTCTCGCCGATCATCGTGAATCTGAGCAGTCTTACGCGCTCGTCGAGCGTCTTTCCCTGTGATATCTTCTGTATGCGCGCAACTTCCTTGACGACCGCCTTGTCGGTTATCTCCTCCGATGTCAGTTCGGGGTACTTATGCGCGGGTATCAGGCGTTTGAGCCTGTGTATGGTCATTATCTTCTCGTCGAGCGATACGAACAGCCGGCTCTGACCCGGGTCGCCCTGTCTTGCGGCACGCCCTCTGAGCTGGTCGTTTATGCGCGCGCTTTCCGCGAGGAACGTTCCTATCGCGTACAGTCCGCCCGCCTTCACCGCCTCGTCACGGTGCTTCTCGTCCGCGCCGCCGAGCCTTATGTCCACGCCGCGCCCCGCCATGTTGGTGGAGACCGTGACCGCGCCCGGCATACCCGCGCCCTTGATTATCCCGGCTTCAAGCTCGTCGTTCTTCGCGTTCAGCACGGTGTGCTCTATCCCCGCGTCATTCAACAGCCCGGAAAGCCGCTCGCTCTGCGCTATGTCTGAGGTGCCGATAAGCACCGGCTGACCCTTCTCATGCGCCGCCTTAACTTCTCTTACCACCGCATTAAGCTTGCTTTCCTCGTCGTAGTAAACCGCCATGGGAAGGTCGGTGCGTATGGACGGCGTATTCGGCTCGACGTGCTTCACCACAAGTCCGTAAAGCTCGTCGAACTCGTCCGCAGCGGTCACAGCCGTTCCGGTCATGCCGGAAACGCGTTCGTACTGCCGCAGGAAGAACTGTATCGGTATGCTCCCCATTATCACGCCGCGCTCCGAGACGGTAAGCCCGTGTTTTAGCTCCACCGCCGATTGAAGCAGTCCGGGGAAGCAGCGGTTCTCGGTGGTGCGCCCGGTGAATGCGTCGATAATGCGTATCTGTCCGTCCTTGACGATGTAGTCCTTGTCCTCGGTAAGGACGTGAAGCGCGCTCAGCGAGTCGTTGAGCCGCGCGAGCAGTCCGTTGTTTTCCTCGTCGTAGATGTTGTCTATCCAGAAGTGCTCCTCCGCCTTTTCCTCGCCGTCGTGGGTCAGATAGGCGGTATTGGTGCCCTCGTCGGTCTCGTAGTCTCCCTCGCCGAGCGTCTTTGCGAACTCAAACACTCCGGGAAGCTCCGCGTCCGCCTCAACGTCCATTACTCCCGCGGCGATGAGCGGTATCCTCGCCTCGTCTATCAGCAGCGAGTCCGCCTCGTCCACAATGGCGTGGGTCTTTTCAAACCCTCTCCCCACCGCTTCCTCCGGCGAGAACACAAGGAAGTCCCGCAGGAAGTCAAATCCGCACTCCCGCACCGTGGTGTAAAGCACGTCCGCCCGGTATGCGCTCCTGCGCTCGTCATGCGGGGTCTTTTCGGTGATGCAGGCCGTGGTGATGCCGAGCAGGTCGTACGCCGGCTTCATCCACTCCCTGTCGCGGTTGGCGAGGTAGTCGTTGAAGGTGAGGATATGGACGTGCTCGGAACAGCATACTACCGAGTGGAATGCCGCGAACACGGCGGCAATGGTCTTGCCCTCGCCGGTCGCGAGTTCCACAGCGTTTGCGTCCTCAAGGTACGCGCCCGCCATGATCTGCGAATCGAACGGTGTCACGCCGAGACCCTTCTCCACCGCGAGATATACCGCCGCGAAAGCGCTCACAGAGTCCTTTTCGTCCTTAGCTCTGCGAATGAGGGCTTCTGTGGAGCCGTCACGGGCGGCGTTCTTCACCGCCGAGACAAATTCGGCAGGTTTCTTTTCAAATCCTTTTATCATAAATACCGTTCCTTTTCATGTCATATAAATCATATAATATAAAGTATATCACAAAAACATAACAAAATCAATAAAACCTATTGATTATTTTTGAAAAATGTGCAATAATAGTATAGCTGTTTTTGTTATTACTGCGGCACAACCGCATAATAATCAGGCTCTGTCACAACATTTCTCAGTTAACAGTTAACAGTTTACAGGTTACAGGTATGGTGTCGCCTGCGGCGACTTATTTAAATCGTGACGAAACAAGTAAGTACCTGTTGAAGACACAACGATCTTCCAATTTTGTCACAATTCAGATATGTCCGCGCAGCGGACACCTCAACTGTAACCTGTAAACTGTAACCTGTAAACTGTAACCTGTAAACGAAAATATACGGAGGAAATACAGATGAGTTACTGTGCTATAGTTCTTGCCGCGGGTGACGGCAAGAGAATGAAGTCCTCAAAGCCCAAGGTAATGTGCGAGGTGCTCGGCGACCCGATGATCGACTGGGTTCTCGACGGAGTAAGGGACGCGGGAATACCTGACAACAAGGTCGGCGTCGTGATAGGAAGCGGCGCGGATACCGTCAAAGCCCACCTCGCAAAGCGCGGCGAATACCGCACCTTCATGCAGACCGAGCGCAAGGGTACCGGTCATGCGGTAATGCAGGCAGCGGAGATGATAAAAGCGGGTGAGAACGTGCTCGTGCTGTGCGGCGACGCGCCGTTCATCAACGGTGACGTGCTTACCACAGCTCTCAACGAACACGTTCACAGCGGAAACGACGTTACCGTGATAACCGCCGATCTTCCCGACCCGGCGGGCTACGGAAGGATCATACGCGGCGAGAACGGAGAGCTTTCCGGGATCGTCGAGAAGAAGGACTGCACACTCGTGCAGCTCGGCATAACCGAGATCAACTCCGGGGTGTACTGGTTCAAGGCTTCCGCCCTCGCGGACGCGCTCCCGAAGCTTTCCGCGGACAACGCGGCGGGCGAATACTACCTCACCGACACGGTGAGCATAATCCTCGAAAGCGGCGGCAAAGCCGGGACATTCACCGCCGAGGACGGGGATATCGTTCTCGGAGCGAACAACCGCGCAGACCTGCTCGCGCTCAACATCATAGCAAAGATGCAGGTGATACAGCGCCACCTCGACGAGGGTGTCGAGTTCGTCTCCACCGACGGTATCATCATCGGAAGAAACGTTCAGATCGGGCGCGACACCACCATTCTCCCGGGGACTATACTGCGCGGGAACACGGTAATCGGCGAGAACTGTAATATAGGCCCCAACACCCTTATCGAGAACTGCCGCATCGGAAACGGTGTTACGCTCAACAGCGTTCAGGCTTACGATTCGCGGGTATGCGACCGCGTCAAGGCGGGACCGTTCGTTCAGCTTCGCCCCGGCACCGTACTGCATGACGGCGTGAAGATCGGCGACTTCGTGGAGATCAAGAACTCTGAGATCGGCGTGAACACGGCTGTCGCGCACCTTACATACGTCGGCGACAGCGATGTCGGCAAGGGCGTGAACTTCGGCTGCGGCTGCGTAACGGCAAACTACGACGGGATCAACAAGTACCGCACGAAGATAGGCGACTATGCATTCATAGGCTGCAACACCAACCTCATAGCGCCGGTGGAGATAGGAGAAAATGCCACCACTGCGGCAGGCTCCACTATAACAAAGGCAGTCCCGCCAGACAGCCTTGCCGTTGAGCGCTCCCAGACAAAGATAATCGAGAACTGGGAGAAGAATTTCCAGCGCATAAAGAAAGCGTGATACCCGGAGGGAAGAAAATGTCTGAAGAGTTGACTGTGCGGACTGAGAATGAGATGATCCCGCAGTACAAAAAAACGGTGCTGCTCGTAAGCACGCTGTTCATGCTGATCTTCGTGCTGCGGTACATCGCCGTGGTGCTGATAGAATACGTCGCTATAACTCTCAGCGGCGAGCTTGACTACCAGGTGGTGTATATCATCGAGCTTTCGATATCGGGGCTGTTCCTACAGGTCTTACCGGCGGTCATAGCGGCGTTCATGTTCGGCTATCTCGGCAAGAACGGACGAGGTATAAAGTGCCTGTACACGATACCGAAGAGCACTACGCGGGCGATCGGAAATTTCAGCGCAGTGTACGGCTTCGGCAACATATTCAATATCCTCACCATAATCGTGACCTATTTTATCACCAGCAAAGCCGACATCACCCGTAAGCTCAACACAGTCGCAGATCAGAGCACCCTCGGTCTCGGCGGGGCATGGTTCATGTTCTTCCTGCTCGTGGTGATAGCCCCGATATTTGAGGAGTTCATCTTCCGCGGCGCGATACAGACCGCTCTCAAGCCCTACGGCAACGGGCTCGCCATATTTGTGAGCGGCATACTTTTCGGCATCTACCACGGCAACTTCCAACAGGTATTCTACACCGCCGCGGCGGGGATAGCGCTCGGCTACATCGCAAATGTCACCGGCTCGATCTTCCCCACCACGATAATCCACGCGATGATGAACTTTATCGGCGGCGTAATGGTACTGCTGATAAACACGGAACCGGTGCAGGAATATATCATAAACGGCAGTGAGGAGTCCATACCGGACAGCGACATGATCTGGGTGGCAATGTACGGCATATTCATGGTGAGCGTGCTGATACTGATACTTGTCGGGCTCATCACAGCAATAATGAAAATAAAGCAGATAAAGCGCTACAAAGCACCGAAGGTCTGGGGCGAGGTAAAGAACTCCAGAAAGGTAGCGATGCTCGTATTCACCGTCCCCACGATAATATCCGCTATTCTTGTTGTCGGAACGTTCAGCGGTGTGCCGGATGAGATCATCTATGACTTCCTGAAAGGCGTGGTCGGATGAACAGCGCCGCTCCCGACAGCCGGGAATACGAGGTAAAGAAGCTCGCGCTCAGATACGGCATAGCGGCGGCAATACTGATACTCAACAGTCAGTGGCTGACGGCAGTGTTCGTTGCCGTCACATACTCCGTAGTCGCCCTGCTCCCGAATGCAGCGGAGCTCAGCAACACAGGAACGGATTCAGGCTTTGTGCTTATCATGTTCCTGAACGAGATAGCGTCCTATCTGTTCCCGCTGATAGGATTTATGGTGGTTTTCAGGGGTGATCTTGCGCGGAACGGGAAGACTCCCCCGGGGGAGGGCTACCGGCGGTTCATCGGAGAAACGCCTGTCCTCTATCTTGCGGGGATCGGTGTCGCTATGACCTGCGGCACGTTCACAAGCATCATCTCCCGCCTTCTCAACTACCTTCTCGGGATCCCGCAGACAAAGACCGCATTCTCGGACACCTTGCCCACAAGCCCGGTTATGTTCGCGGCGTTCATGTTCTGTATCTGCGTAATTGCGCCGGTGAGTGAGGAATTGCTGTACCGGCACATACTGTTGAGACCGCTCCGGCAGTACGGGGATATAATGCCGGCGTTCATATCGGCGCTTTTGTTCGCACTTTCCCACTATAACTTCGACCAGTTCCTGTACACTTTCGGGTTCGGCTTTTTCCTCGCGATAATAGCTATACGCTCGGATTCCGTTATCCCGACGATCATAGTACATTCTCTCAACAACATCGTCGTGTGCTTCAACACCTATATGCCGGAGACCTTCGGTAGCGACTCTCTGGACAGCTTTTTCCATACTCTCGGAGGTATTTGCTCGAGAATAGAGAATACGCTGTTTTTCGCGGGTCTTTTTGCTGCGCTGCTTACGATACCGCTGCACCTGCTGCGGCTTAAAGAGGGGGATATCCCGGCGAAGCGGCAATTCGTGCTGTTTTTAAAGAGCCCGCTGTTTGTCGCGTCGGTGGGAATAATGCTTGTAATAACGTTCCTTAAACTTTATAAATAGACATGGGGAGAAAAACAATGTGCAAAAGCAGTACGGTTGACCGTTATGCGGACATAAAGGAAAAGCTACGCGGATATGCGGCGACGGACAAAGATATCCGCGCGGTAGTCGCGATAGGCTCGTCCACAAGGGACGATGCTCCCTCAGACGAGTATTCCGACCTTGACCTCATAATTGCCACAGCCGCACCGGAAAAATGGTTCTCCGGAGAGTACCCGGGTCTGCTCGGCAAGGTGGAGATATCCTTCATAGAGCCTACGCTCGGCGGGGGTAAGGAACGCCGGTGCATTTACGACAGTTACCGCGATGTCGATATGATAGTATTCACTCCGGAACAGTTCGACAGGGCGCTTGAAGAGGGCGTTGCGGAGTGGGTGATGAACCGTGGGTATAAGTTCCTCTACGACGCGGACGACTATGCCGGAAGGGCGGAAAAGTACGTAAGGCGGGAAGTCCGCGGTCCCGAAATGTCCGAGGAGGAGTTTGTGAACACGGTGAACGACTTCTACTTCCACAACATCTGGGCGTACAAGAAGCTTCGCCGCGGGGAGCTGTGGTCGGCGAAAATGTGCATAGACTCGTACCTGAAGACCCGCCTGCTGAGTATCATCGAGCAGTATCATAAGCTCGGCGGCGCGGACGTGTGGCATGACGGACGGTTCATAGACCGCTGGGCGGAGCGGTCGGTTACGGAGGAGCTTAAAAGGTGCTTTGCGCACTATGACACAGAGGACTGCATATCGGCGCTCAGAGCAACGCACGCTCTGTTTGCCCGGCTTGCCTCGGCGGTCGCGGAAAAACGCGGGTTCAGATACCCGGCGGAAGCCGGGAAGTACGCGGCGGAATACCTTGAACAATAAGAATAGCGATATTGGTTTTTAGCCAATATCGCTTTTGTTTAGAGATGCACTTTAGTAGGATACTATATCCCCGTCCGAGAGACCGCTCAGAATGACGGTATAGCTGTCCACGGTCTTTCCCGCTTCCACGGGCACGCGCACCCGTTCGCCGTTCTCGTCTATGTAGCAGTATGTCTCGCCGGAATACTGCAATACCGCCTTTTCCGGCACGCACAGCACGTTGTAGTCGCGGTAGCTCGTTACTATCACCGAGCCCCAGCCTGCTGAGGCTATGCTCCCTGCTTCCTCGTTGGCGCGTTCGAGCTCACCGTCGTCGAGCGCTATCACCACGCGGTCAAGCCCGCTCTTCAAGCCCTTCTCCGGTACCATTACCACCTTCCCGGTGAATGTGCCGGAGGTGCCGAATTTAAGCTTTACCGGCATACCGAACGCGAACAGTTCCTTGCTATCCTTGACCGTCACATATACCTCGTCCGGCTTTGCGACGGTGCATACAGCCTGTCCGGCGGTCACAGTCTCGCCGGCTTTGAGCTTCTCCGCGCTCCAGATCACACAGTCATACGGCGCTCTGACGGTACACAGGCCGATGCGGTACTGTATCAGCTCAAGCCGCTTGGCTTCCTGCTCGTACTCGAGCCGTGCGAGCTCGCTTCCGGACGACTTCCAGCGGTTATAGGCGCTGTCCGTGATGATCTGCTGATTGCGAAGCTCATAGTCGAACTCCGACGAGTCGAATACCGCGATCACATCGCCCTCGCTCAACCGGTCGCCCTTCTTCACATTGTATTCGAGAACGTTGGTGTCGTACGGCACGGAAAGCTTCTCCGAATAGATGTAATCCACCTCCGCGCCGACGGTGGTGAACTCCTCAACGTCAAACCTTTCGGCGGCTGCGGTGGTGAAGCTCCCGCCGGCGGAGTCCGCGCCGAGTATCGGTATCTTTATCTCCGCTTCTGCGGCTTCACGCGCACAGCCTGTCATCAATGCAGCCGCGATAAGAAGCGCCGCCGAAGTCATGA
>JAFZOA010000552.1 GCA_017550775.1 Ruminiclostridium sp.
GGATTCGCCTGTATGAATGCTTATATTTTATCTCTAAATTCAACATCATTCCGCAATTGAATAATACAATCTCCAGTGTGGATGCTATTGCATTAGCGCAACATTATGGCGTTTATACACAATACATTGATATTACTAGTAATTTAAAAACGGCATTATTTTTTGCATGTTGCAAATACGGAAAAGATGATAAATGGCATCCGCTAGATGAAAATGATTTCAATAATTCAAATTCTAGGCCTAAAGTTAGTAGAATTGGAGGAGACTCTAGATATGCTATTTTGTATAGGGTGTGTTCAGAATTAATTGATTTATTGTGGTCTTCTAAAAAAACAAATGATAAAAAAATAATTAGACCTATTGGATATCAACCTTTTATGAGATGTAGTAGTCAATATGGTTACGCATTAGTAACGGATGATTACAAATACGATATGATGAACGACCCTATGTTTGAGAAAATAAAGATTAGATTAAATACAGAATTATGCCAAAAAATATATCACGAGATGCATGAAGGTAATGATATATATCCTTTTGGTGATATTCCGTATATTCCAAAATGCATAAATGATATTAATAATACAAATATATTTACTGAAGAAGCTTTTATTTGGCTTGCAGATTTGATGGAATGGAATCCTGATATTATACGACACGAATTAAAAAGAAATGGTTATGATGTTAGAAAAGAGTATGAAAGATTACATTATCATAAAATAGAGAAAATTAATAAGAATTACACTCTCGATAAATTAATAAAAAAGATGGAAATAGCCCCGAAAATATCTCCGTTATTTACAATATGATTAATGTTATTAAAGCGAGATTACAGAGCAATGAATTAGCTGAAAGATAACAATATATAGTTTTTGAGTATACGGACAGTCATTTGGCATGGTAATTTTGATCTTGTTAGATTGTTGTGCATGTTGGTACAATAAGTCGCGCTTGATTTGTGCAATACTGCTCATTTATAAAAGTGCACAAGAAAAATCAGCAATTTGACGAATTGCCGATTTTTCGTATGATGTAGCATGAAAAAATGATAGTTTTTTCTACAGATAAGTGATGCGGACTTGGCTCTTATTTGGCTCTTGTTGTTACAAAAAGACGTCAAAAATGACTTTTGATTACAAAATGTTGAGCTTCGCAATGCGTTATTATAAGTGAAATTGCGTCGCGTTAAACAAAATTGCTTAAAGCACCCTTTGAAATTCAAGTCCAGTAACAGGAGCCAAGACAGACAAATCCGAACCATAACGGCTCGGATTTGTTTGTTTTTTATTCGGGGAAGGCAAACTTCGGAGTTGTGATACCGATAGAACTTTGACGCAATAACAACCGAATAACAAAACAACCGGCTGAGTATTATAATTGTACTCAGCCGGATATCTTTTGTTTATTTGCGCCGTTCTATCGTTTTCGCTTCGGCAAGATAGCGCTCGTTGTACTTGCGGTAGGGGTCGTCATAGGGATCGTCGCATATATCGTACACATATATATCATAATGCACCGTGTCGTCGAGCATTGTGTATTCGGGGACTCTCGGTTCCGAGTCACCGGGACCCATTTTCTTTACCCATCGCCAGAAATCAAGCGCGATCATAAGCTTCGGAAGTCCGTCCTTGTAGCAGTAGAAATGCGGGTCCTGATACTCGGTCGAGACTATGCTGAATGTATATCCTTCAAGATTATCCCCGTCATTTTTATGCAGCCACTCCAATATGTCACCATACTCGTTTGCGTATTTACCGCAATTGCCGACATTTTTCCGGAGCAGCTCCCATTCGTCCGCGTTTGTGTTGAAAAGCTCGGTATAGCGTTTCGCGTCGTCGGGAAATGAAGAGCCGCTGAGCGGAGGACCAAGTTCATTTTTTGAGAAGATATGGAAGCTCTCTCTTAAAACAAGCTCGTCTATATTCTCATCGGACACACCGGACGGGACATCGATCCCGCTCAGCCAGCTCCCTTCGTCACAGATAGCATATGGTGCGATGTATGTAATGCTTTCGGGAACCCTGTAATAATACTCCGCTGCGTTCCCTATCGCAATTATGTAATCGTTGATCTCGGACGTAAAGTACGGAACATAGCACAGCTTCGTCATATCACTGCTGAAAAGGCAGCCGTTGTCAATGGTGAAAAAGCTGTTGTTTTCATCAAGGTCTATTTTTTCACAAGAGTGTCCGCTTGTGGTCTTTCCGACATTCACGTCATTGCAGTCCGGAGGAATGTAGAGCGTGCGCGTGTCGGCATTATACACCGCGTCCGTCGATGTCGAGAGGATATTCGCGGAATAACCCGAATAATCCGAGCCGCTGTACGCGAAGTGCATTTCGATATCGGTCAGCACGACCTCCGCTTCCGCGCTCACACCGTCGCCGAGCAGAGGGTCTATTATTTCCTCCGGATAGCTTCCGATCTTAAAATACACGGTCGGCTCTATGTCCTTGCCGTCATAGCTTGTGATATTTCTGTGCAGCACCGGAAGTCCCGCTTCTCTGAGTGAGCTCTGATAAGGAATGAACATAAGCGCATCGCCAATAGCGGGGTAATACCAGTCGTCCTCGGTTTTGCCCCGGTGCAGTATGCCTTTCAGCTTTATACGTCCGTCGAACCTTGCTTTGAAGATACAAGGCTCGTATTCGTCACCGTCCTTGTCATATACGGTTACAGCCTCGATCAGCGTAAGTCCCGCGACCGTATCTCCGACATACAGCGGCGTTCGTCCCACTTCGGCAGGATCGCTCCCGCAGCCGATATATCCGGCAGTCCCGGCTATGTGATCGGTCAGGAAGTATGTCACGCCCTCGCGCTGCGGCGGTTCTTCGCGGAATACCGTGAAACGCAGAACGCCCGCCTGCCGCTCCCAGTTTTCATCCCAATAGATACCGTACATCGCATTGTTCCGGTGCACCATACGATACTCCTCAAATGATACCGGCGTCGTCTCATTTACCGGCATAATGGTCTCGTTCTCAATATCGAGCGCAAATGGGTCATAGCCCGTGACAGAGAGCACCGCGTAACCGCCGCAGAAATATGACTCCCACAATCGCGTAGGCTCGGACTTTGACTCGGATAGGTACTCGTCGGGTAAATGCGTCATATCGAAGGTCTTTGTACTGCCGTCCGTATTGCTGATTATATTGACTGCTTTAAGGTCGTCATCATCGTCATAGACGGCAACAGTTCTGTATGCACCTTTCTTATCGACGGGATCATATTCTTCCGTAAGCACGCCCCCGCACTCGCCCTTTATGTCGTAGTAATACAGCACATCGGGGTCGTCTTCCTTATTGTATATTATCCTTCCTCTGTCGAGCTTCATTATCTGCGGTTCGCCGGGCATCGGGCAATAGCCGAGCGGCACAGTCGGAGTTATAAGCTCGCGGGAATGGCGGTCGTATATCATAAGTTCGCCGTTGCCGTAGATAACGTAGTCGTCGTCGATATCCGCGATATCTTCCCAGTTGTCTCCGGGCAGGAAACCATATTCTCCGGTCAGCAGGTCGAGCTGGAATATACCATTCGCAGAGGTGGAAACAAACAGAGTGTCGCCGTATATCCACTCACCCGCCCATATATTCATCGGAATGATCTCCGTCTCTAAGACCGTTTCACCGTCCTTGATAAAGAGAAACTTTTCAAATGACGCGAGCTGTGCGTTATAATATCCCCAGCTCAGCTCCACGAGCCAGTCCGCAGTCTCGTTGTTTATGTAATGCGCGTCTTTTGCTATATCATACCTGCCTAAATAATGAATGTCACGGATATCGGCAAGCTCCTCCTCGGTGTGACGCTCCTCGTAAGACTTTGCTATGTCCGGATATTTCGGGTCGCTCTCAAAGTCGTAGTCGATGTCATAGCCGTACTTTTCCTCGATAGCCTTAACATCGAGCAGCCGCTCGGCTGTTATCTCGAACACGCCCTCTGCTTCCTTCGGGATAATGCCGTAGGGCTGTTCCGACTCGGAAGATGCAGATGTGGTTATTGCTGTAGTTGTGTTCGAAGCAGTTGTTATACTTCCGGTAGTAGTCATGACCTCGGCTGTCGTCGTTGTCGTCACTTCTCCCGTTGTTACCGAAGTCTCCGCGGGCGTTCCCGTGCTGCAACCCGAAAGGAGCAGGGCTGTGCAGAGTGTGGCTATAATAAAGGTGTGTTTGTTTCTCATATTTTTATCCCATATCATCTAATATTCACTTTATGCATATTGATGCCGTAAAGTGCATAAAGAATACCTATTTTTTAGGTTTATGCCCTTAAACGATAACGCGTTTTATGGTGCCTCGTAGTAATCAACTAATATCCATTGCCAATCACGAAACTCAAAATATAATGTACAAGGTATATTAATTCCACCATTTGGAATAGCACTACCATCTTTTGATGAAATATTATGCTGCGAGTATTTATAGTGTACTATGCCACCTCCCCAATAAATAA
>JAFZOA010000553.1 GCA_017550775.1 Ruminiclostridium sp.
AATATTAAGCGGCGCACGGGTTTCGGCTCGTACGCCGGTTGTATTTTAAACGCTGTAGCTCGTTTACATACGAAAAAAGAAAAATCATCTCAGGTATTGAATTTCTGCCGATTATGTGCTATACTATTTGGTAAACCCGATAGAGTTTGTAGGAGAAATGGAGGGATAAGTATGAGCGAAAACAATATAGCTCTCGTGAGCAGGTGCATGGATATTCTGTGCAGTCAGGTCGGAATCGTCGATGCCGAGCGTTTCATATATATAATGCGAAGCGAGGCTTTCGACTACACTAAATGGCAGCGCGACCACTATGACAATATATCCCCTGATGAGCTCAACGCAGCGGTTGACAGGTTCAGCGCCGAGCATGAATTCAAGGGAAGCAAGGCAAAGGTTATATAAAAACAGGCGCACGGGTTTCGACTCGTGCGCTTGTTGCTTTTTCCCGAGAAATGAGCTATAATATTTTTTGAAAAATTCTTCAAAAAAGTGTAACATTCACGGTGATTTTGTCGTTTATATCTATAGAGGCTTCAAACAGCCCGGGGGAGGACAAAATGGAAGACGAAAAGATAATCTCGCTGTATGTCGAGCGCTCGGAAGACGCGATAACCGAGACAGACAAGAAATACGGCGTTAGGTGCAGGAAAACGGCATACAATATCCTACAGAACCGCGAGGACAGCGACGAGTGCGCAAACGATACATATATGCGGCTCTGGAACACGATACCGCCGACTAAGCCGTCTCCGCTGAGCGCGTTCATTTACCGTATCGTTCGCAATCTCGCACTCGATCGTGTCAAAGCAGCACTTCGCAAGCGGCGTGCGGAGAACAACTACACCGATGTGTATAACGAGCTTTCGGACTGCATACCCGCGCCGGATAACGTTGTGAAGACCGTCGAGGGCAAAGAACTCACGGAGATGATCGACAGATTCCTCGATACTCTCGGGCGCGAGAAAAAGGTGATGTTTCTGATGCGCTACTGGAATTTCAGCCCCGTGTCGGATATTGCAAACCGGCTAAGTATAAGCGAGAGCAAGGTGCGTGTTACGTTAATGCGCACGCGCGAGAAGCTTAGGGAATACCTCGAAAAGGAGGGCATAGATATATGAAGACAAAGGAAGAAAAGCTCATAGAAGCGATAGGAGATACAAAGGACAGTAACGTTCTGCGTGCGGTAGGGCATGAGAGCGCAGACCCGAACCTGAAAACCGAGGTTCGGCACATGGAGATAATTGATGTACCGAAACCGTCGGAAGCGGATATCAGGCGGTACAGGATAAGAAACGGGGTTCTCGGCGGACTCGCGGCGGCTGTCGCGATAACGGGCGGATTGGTGCTCTGGAACAATTTAAAGGACATTCAGACCGAGCCGAAGCCCGCCGAGTCCTCAGTCACCGAGCCTATTGTTACGATATACACACCCGACTTGGCAGTTGATCCTCTTTCGATCATCACCGACACGTCAATGCCGGAGCCTTTCGCCCCCAATGAAGAGCATGAGGTTTACGACG
>JAFZOA010000554.1 GCA_017550775.1 Ruminiclostridium sp.
CGTCCTGTTCCGCACTGCGGCGGTAATATCTGCCGCTGAGCGTATTCCCGATATCGTTCATGCTGAAGAACCCGACGGGCTCCGAGCAGATACCGCTCTTATCCCTGTCAAGCGCTTCAACGTCGGTGTTACTGTATCGGCGCAGCAGTTCGAGACTGTCGTAATCCGGGAGCTTTGTGAAGAACACGGTACTGCCGTCAATGAACAGAGCTTCTTTGTAATCGCGCTCCTTGCGAAGCCCCTTGAGCATCTTCGGGGTTACAAGCTTTTCCGTACCGCCTGATTCGCAGACGCAGGTGTTGCCGCACAGATCGCTTATGTAGTTCAGCAGGTTGTTGTCCGAGCTTTTCAGAAACAGCGTATTACGGCAGTTGCCGAGTATCGTCCCGGCACTTTCCCTGTAAGTGGTCTCAAGCTGATCCTTCGACTGGCATACAAGGAACCAGCGCATATTCCTGCTGCGGGATGCCGATATCTTTGCCTTCATGTCGTTGATATTCAGGTTGCAGAACTCGTCGCATATAAAGTTTATCCTGCACGGGGATTCTTCGCGATTCATGTACCGGGCGCTGTATTGGGAGATGAGACTTGTATAGATCCTGTCTATCAGGAGCCCGGATATCATGTCGTATGCCGAGGTCTCGTCGGGAACGATTATGAAGATGAAGGTCGGTCTCTCGTAGAGGTCGCTTATCCTGAACGTCGTTCTTGAAAGCATCTCGGCAAGCTTCGGTTCGGAAGCGAAGGGCTGGACGATACCGTGGACGAAGCCGAGTATCGACCCTACCATTTTCTCCGCGGGGTTGAGCAGCACGCTAACCAGCATATTGTAGCCCACTGCCGTCATCTTGCTCCTGAGAACGCTTCTGTACTTCTCTTCAAGCTCTCTGAGCTCCCCGAGACTTCCGGAATTGGCGAGCCCGCTGAGGGTTATCATGTTGACCTTGCTGTACTGGCCGGTGTGCATTCCCACGATGAACATGAGCTCGATAAGCCCTTTGAGGTATGCGACCGCGCTCTCCGCCCAGACAGGATCGTCCTCTCTGTCGTACTTCTGCGAGAGCGAGCTTACAATAGCGGAGCATTCGGACAGAGCCTTGTCCACATTCCCTTCTCTGTAAAGCCTGAACGGCTGTTCGAGAATATTACAGCCGTCCATTGAGAACGTCCGGAAATCAAGACATACAGATTGTATCTTCCTGCTCTTCATATATCCGCGAAGCTTCGGGTTGGTATAGAGCTCGCCTTTGACGTCGGTTATCACGGCGGATTCCTGCGCGCCCGCGGTCAGTGCCGCGAGCGGTACGATAACGGAGCGCGATTTCTTTGATCCGGTCTCGCCGAATATAACGGTGTTCTCATTCTCGGCGTTGACATAAGCGCCGGACCCGTCGATCATGACCGGTATTCCGCCGGAGCGGAGCTTTCCGGCAGCCCCGAGATCGACTCTTGTGTATCTGCGGGCTATCTCACCGGGTGTGGTAAGCTCATCCTTCGTCGGGTAAGCGTAGTCGCTCCAGTCGGTGTAGTATTCGTATCTTAAAGAGGTATTATTGTTTGTCATGCTATGCATCTCCTTTCGTCATGCAACAGTGTTTTCTTCAGACTCATACCGGATGAAGCTCCTGGCTTTGTACGCGTATTCCTGCGACAGCTTCATATCTATGAAGCCGGGGAGGGAGTCCTCGCACACGAGATACGCGGAGACTTCCTCAAGGGTGATCTTGTCTTTGTCCGAGCTAAGGAGCATCTCTCTGCATATCCTTTTCACAGAGGGATATGTGCGAAGCTCCTTCATCTCGTCCTGCATCAGCATTCCGGCGAGAAGCGCCGCCGCGTCGCTGTCCGTGCTGTTTTCCTCAATGTACCCGGCGAGAGCTTCCGTGCTTGTGAATGTGTCGTCGTACACTATCCTTCCGGACATATACTTCATCAGCACGCCGAACAGACCGAGCGCTTCATCACGGGTGTGACTACCGACAGTGAATACATAGCTCCACTGTCCGTTCATGTCGCACAGAAACTTCGCGGTGATCGTGAACAGGTCCTCATTCTCGTGCCCGATCCATTCCGACATATCCACAGCCATGGTTATCTTTTCGCCGTAAGCTGCCGCCGATCCGCGTGCCTTGCGCTGAAGCGCTTTCAGTTCGTCGAAGCGTTCGTCACAGCGGACATATTCAAGCCTGTGGAACACTATATCCTGTTCCGTGCCGGCGTATCTGCGCACCGCTGTGTCATTGTTCTCGCTTTCTGTTATGAGAAGCGTGAAACCGGGTAATGAAATAAACGAATGATCTGTCATTTCTATCGTCTCCTTTCGTTTCACGGCATCACGGTTTGTGATGCCGAAAGTTGTGGTTACGTTGGTTAAGGTGTTATGCCGCATTTTCAAGGTCCTCCTTAATAAAAGGAAGTATCCTTCTGCAGTTCTCCACAAGTGAGCCGACCTGCTTGCAGGTTATCCTTGTGTTGAGAATGTCGGTAAGGCGTCTGGGGCTTCTCAGCAGATCGGAGCAGACCTCGCTGTACGGAAGTCTGAATGCGCAGAAGGTCTCTCCGTCGGGCATAGTAAGATAGTATGCCAGATCGGTGCCTCTGTTCTTTGCCGAGATCATGATTTTTGCTGTGAGTCTGTTCGTTTTCATAATTTTCTGTCCTTTCCGCCCGTTCAACGGGCTGTCTTGGGTTTTGTCTGTTTGTTTTTTATCGTTGTTGTCTGTGCGAAGATATACTTCGCGTTGGCGCTTCGCGACAGAGTTGCACTGCCGTCCGGTCTCCCCGAAGCAAAAAGGTGGGACACCCGTGTGAGTGTCCCGATCAGAAAAGGAGGTTCATCATGCCTTAGAGGTGTGTTGGTGCTTCGTGACAGAGTTGCACTGCCTGATACTGCTCGAAGCAGATCGTGACGTTCGTTATGAACGCCCCGACCCAGAAAGGAGATACATCATGCCTTAGAGGTGTGTTGGTGCTTCGTGACAGAGTTGCACTGCCTGATACTGCTCGAAGCAGATCGTGACGTTCGTTATGAACGCCCCGACCCAGAAAGGAGATACATCATGCCTTAGAGGTGTGTTGGCGCTTC
>JAFZOA010000555.1 GCA_017550775.1 Ruminiclostridium sp.
CGTACCCGCGTTCGCCGCGACTACGCTTCCGACGCTGTGCTCATATCCGAGCTGAGAGCCGGACTTCGCCTTGTATTTCTCGATGAACTCGTCCTCAAGCTCGGTCGCGAGCGAACGGCCGATAACGAACGGAGTCTTCGGTACTGCACGGGTCATAAGATAATCCACGAGCTCGTTGACCGCCTTCTTCTCGCCGCGTGGCTTTGCAACGACCTTTGTCTCGTCGTCTATCATCTGGACGATGGGCTTGATATTCATAAGCTCGCCCATTACCGCCGCCGCCGCCTTGATACGGCCGGACTTCTTTGCATGACGGAGGTTGAAGAGCATCAGATAGAGCTCACAGCTGTCGAACCAGTCGATAAGGTAAGCGACCGCCATATCAACGGTCTGACCCGCTTCGAGCTTCTTCGCGGCCTCTATTATCGGATAACCGTAGCCCGTGCTGTATGTATGGCTGTCGAGGATATGGAAACGGGTGCTTCCCGCGCGGCCGTCTTCTTTGAGATGCTCTGCGGCGCTTACGGCGTTAGCGTAGGTGTGGCTTCCCGCGCCGTTTATGAGCACGACGATAACGTCCTTTACGCCTGCCTTTACGCACTCCTCAAATTTCTCCTCAAAACGGAACTCGGTTATCTGCGATGTTTTGGGAAGGTCCTCACAGTTCGCTATTTTTTCGAGGAAATCGTGTCCCGTGATGTCGGTACGCTCGCGGAATGTCTCGTTTCCGAGAATTACGTCGAACGACATTATGTCTATGCCGTATCTTTCCTCGTCTTCTTTTGAGATGTCACATCCGCTGTCCGAAATGATTCTGTACTCTTTCATGTTGTACTCCTTTTCTTTTGGTTACGCGTCTTTCCAGTCAAACTTCGTGAGACTGCCCGAATTCTTGAGCTCGGGGAAGCCCCATTGCCGCAGGACTTCATAAACTCCGATCGCGACGCTGTTCGAGAGGTTAAGGCTCCGCGCGGCAGGATTGTCTATCATTGGTATTCGCACACAGCGTTCCTTATTGCGGAAGAGAAGGTCTTCGGGAAGCCCGGCATCCTCACGCCCGAAAACGATATAGACCCTGTCCTCATAACGGACGTCGCAGTAATTGTTGACCGCCTTCGTCGAGAAATACCGGAAATCTCCTTCCGGGTTCTTCGCGAAGAAGTCGTCGAGCCCGACATAGTAAGTGATGTCGAGCAGGTGCCAGTAATCGAGCCCCGCCCGCTTGAGCTTCCTGTCGTCTATCTCGAAACCAAGAGGTCTTACAAGGTGCAGTCTCGCCCCCGTGTTCGCGCAGGTCCGCGCGATATTTCCCGCGTTCTGCGGTATTCTCGGCTCCACGAGAACGATATTGAGCTCCATTTCCGTCTCTCCCCCTTGCTGTCGCTTTTATATTATAGCATTTTTGCGGTGGTAAGTCAAGCCGAAGACACCGGAGAGAAAACGAAGGAAGTAGTAAAAAGTGAATAATGAATAATGATTAATGATTAGTGAATAATTATGGAGTCGCTTCGCGACAAATCTGAATCGTGACGAAATATATAGCTTATACAACGAATATAAGGACAGCGGTCTCGCTTATTACGAGTCTGCTGTTCTTCGATGTTGCGCTGAGACTGTCTTTCTTAGCGCGGCAGCTTTGACGTTCTTTGGAAGGGGGTCTGGGGGAGAACCTTTCGTTCACGAAAGGTTTCCCCCAGTCTTTTCTTCTCAAGCGCGGAG
>JAFZOA010000556.1 GCA_017550775.1 Ruminiclostridium sp.
ATGGACATACAGAAGAAAGATCAATACGGTCACGATCACCGTTTGCGACCGTCGGAAACGGGGAACTCTTTTCTATATTCTGATTGCAGCGGTCTTCGGAATTGCCCTGGGCTTATCCGGGCACTGTTTCCCCGAAAGCGTCCGGAGCTTTATCGACACCAACATTCTTTCTCCCGCTATGGGTGCGTATATGGGACTGCTCAGGACCTTTGCCGGAATTATGATCGCATTCACGATCTGCAGCGGAATCATTGGTTTTGGAGATTCTTCCGCGCTTGTAAAGACAGGGAAGGGCATTATAGCCCGTTTTTCTGTGCTGATGATATTTGCTTCCGTTTTCGGTATGCTCTTTATGCAGCCGTTTGTGCAGCTGAACTGGAACGGCAGCGACGAAGGCAGCTCACAGGTAAGCGCCTTGTCGGAAATGATCTTCGGTATCTTGCCCCAAAATCTCGTAGATCCTTTTTTGAGCGGTAACGCGATACAGATCATAGTGATCGCACTGTGTATCGGTGCGGTAATGCTGACTGCCGGGGAAAGGGCGCGGACTGTCAGAGCGTTCGTTACCGAGGGCGCCGAGGTGCTGCAGCGTCTTGCGTCTTCTATTTGCGGCATGATCCCCATATATGTGTTTATGGCATTGGCACAGCTGATCGGTTCAAAGGACGGGACGGTGCTGCTGTCGCTGTGGAAACCACTGTGTCTGGCATTTGTCGGACAGACTGTCCTAATGCTGATATTCCTGCTCTGTACTGCCGCCCGTATAAAATGCTCTCCGATACTGCTGTTCAAAAAAGTGCTGCCGCCGTTTCTGGTAGCATTTACCACAGCTTCGAGTATGTCCGCGTTCACGCTCAGCATGGAGACCTGCGAGAAGGATATCGGACTGGACAGCGCGTTCGTGAAATTCTGCTATCCCGTGGGCTCGGTAATGTTCATGCCCGCCACAGCAGTGTGTATGTCCGCGGTGCTCTGCTGTTTTGCGGAAAGCTACAACGTCGGAGTAAGTCCGGCATGGGTGATCGCCGCTGTGATAACGATAGCGCTGCTCGCTATAGCTACCCCTCCGATGCCCGGAGCCTGCGTCCTTATGTATTCTATCCTTTTCACACAGATCGGCATACCATCCGAAGCCTTCCTACTTGCCGTGGCTGCAAATCTGGTCACGGATTTCTATGATACCGGATATAATGTCATGGGAATACTTCTTGGAATGAGCGGTGAAGGACACAGACTCGGATATCTGAACAGATCTGTTCTGCTTAATAACAGAAAAGCGTAAAAAATCGGAATGAAGCAAAGGAACAAAAATGGAAAAGAAACTGACTGAAATATTCAAATGGCTGCACCGTCATCCGGAGCTCGCCCTGAAAGAGTATAAAACAACGGAGTATCTGAGAAAAGCCCTTCTCGATGCCGGGATATGTCTGCTTGACACAAAGACCGGGACAGGTCTGATCGCCGTTATCGGGAACGGAAAGCCTCCCGTTATCGCTTTGCGTGCCGATATAGACGCTCTGCCGATACAGGAGGAGACCGCGCTTCCTTACGCATCGGAAACACCGGGAGTAATGCACGCCTGCGGTCATGATTTTCACGCGGCGTGTATGCTGGGTGCTGCAATGCTGTTGAAGGAATGGGAAGATAAATTGCCCGGTACGGTCAAGGTGATCTTCCAGCCCGCCGAGGAGACAGACAAAGGCGCGAATATAATGATAAATACGGGTCTGCTGAACGATGTACGGTTATTTCTTGCGGGGCACACCTATCCGTGGTTCCCCGCGGGTACGATCGGCATACGTCAGGGCCCTGTTATGGCGTCTGCCGACCGTTTTTCTGTACACATCACGGGGAAAGGTTGTCATGCTGCCGATCCCGATATGGGTATCGATCCGATACCCGCGTTGGGAGCAGTCATTTCCGCTTTTCAGACCATAGTCAGCCGTCGGCTCGATCCGTTTGACGGGGCTGTGGTGTCGATCACAAGAGTACAGTCGGGAAACACATGGAATGTGATACCTGAGACCGCCTTGATCGAGGGTACAGTCCGTGCTATGAAGGAGACTGTCCGCGGCGATATCCGTAACAGTCTGGAACATCTGGCAGTAAATACCGCAAGGGCTTACGGCTGTACGGCGAAATTTGAATATGAGAATGGTCCCGATGTTTTGTTCAACGATGCCGGGGTATGCAAAACTGCCGGGGCTATAGCCGGAGAAGTGGGATTAAAAGTCGAGGAAAATCCGCCCACAATGATCGCCGAGGATTTCAGCAGATATTTAAAGCTTGCCCCCGGAGCGTTATTCCGTATCGGAACGGGCGGAGGTCACGACAATCATCACCCGTTGTTTACTGCCGACCCCGCGGCCTTGCTGCCTGCCGCGAAATTCTTTGCCGCGTTGGCGGAGAAGGTAATGGTAAAAAAATGAAGATACTCTAAAAAAACCTTTGCTTGTATTTTCCTTTGCTATTTCTTCAAGTGTTTTTTCGTCTATCTCGATTTCTGGAATTGTATTCGTTCCGAAAAAATGCTTTACGCACGCCGGATGCCAACCGTTTATCTCATTGTTTTTCAGCGGTTTCCTGCAACAGAAACAGTTCATTTTTTATCCTCCGCAATGCTGACATTACCGATCCCGTCCTTGCACGCAACAAGAAGCAATCCAAATCGATCTTTTGTATCTATCTTCCAATTTCTGCTGACGACACCGAGAAGCCAGCCTTCCGGAATCAGTCCGTCAAAGAACGGAAACAATGTGTTTGATGTGTACGGATCGCTTGACAAAGGAAGAGTCATAGATACTGCCGATGCATTTTCTGATCTCAAATATTCATCATCATATGAAAACATATATCCAGAAGTGTGCCTTGGAAAACGATGTGTTCGGCTCTATTCCGGACGATCGTCTTCTTGATGAATTGGAGGCTTGACAATGAACAGAAAGTGTGTTTATCTGACCGAGGGCGAATGTGAAGAAAAGCTGATTGCTGCACTGAAAGAAGAACTTTCACTTTTGCTGCCCGGTAAGGTCAAGAAATTCAATGTTATTCAGGAAGAACTTAAAACTTCTCAGCTTGTGACATTTACACCAGGTTCAATGGTTGTACGGACAAAGATAACGGAGGTAACTCATGATCCAAAATGAAATATCCGGACTGCGGCGCAAACGCCTGACCGCACTTGTACTCGCTCTGATAATATGCCTTTCGGGCTGTGGCGATAACAGGAACGGTTCGCCGAAAAATGCTTCTCCCGTTGCTTCATTGGTTTCGGAAAGCGGCGAATCCGACAGCATTTCCGAAACGGGAACGCATGAAATAAATAAGAACAAGCTCGCCATCCGCGAGCCGATCGTCACAGAGAATCCATCTTTGCCGGGAGGGACGGAGACTGTTTGGGACTGCGTGATCTTCGGCTCATATCCGACAGCAGAGATAACCCGGGGCGAATTTTCGGCGGTCGATGATTATGCTTACGATGCGGATGATGTCATATTCGACGAGAAGCTGTTCGAGCGCCTTGAAAACGCGGATTGGTATGAAGATGATGCGGAGCTTGACGGCGAGAGATACCGCAGGATAAAATACAGCGGAGCGAACGGAGAAAACAGCCGCGAACAGCATTACAAATGGGAAGATACCGACAGCTGGCACTATTTCAGATACGAGCCGGTTAAATGGAGGGTGATAGAGCTTGACGGCGATATTGCCGAGATCATGGCGGACAGGCAGCTCGACTGTGAGCCTTACAACGAGAACGCGGAGGACGTTTACTGGGAGAGCTGCACCCTTCGCAGCTTTCTTAACGGCAGTGGAAAGGACAGTTTTTTCGGAGAGGCTTTCTCCGAGGATGAACGCTCGGCTGTCGTAAAAAGCAGCTGTGATAACCCCGAAAACTATTACTTTGGGACAGACTGCGGCAACGGCACGGAGGACTATGTTTTTATCCCTGCCGAACGGGAGATATTCATGACCGATGAGGCTTTAAGACACGGTTTTGCGAAAAGTGACGCAATAAGTGATGCGGCAAGACGTTTCAGACCGACGATGTACGCAATGGCTAAGGGTGCGTGGTACAGTCCGGTTGAGACGAACAAGGGCAACGGCTTCTGGTTCGTGCGAACCTGCGGATATACTCCCTCGAACGTGAATTATATCTGCGACTTCGGTGCGGTGTACAATCGCGGGACATACGTTACAACAAACGACGCAGGAGTGCTTCCCGTAATAAGAATTGATCTTAATAAGGCTCACGCGGAATATGCAGGGACGGTGTCCTCGGCAGATATTTTTATTTCCGAAACAGCAGACGGTAAAGCCGCAGCGAGGGACGATATACCTCAGTCCGACGGCATAACAAAGACCGACATCTATAATGAGCCCGAGGTCGTTCCCGATAATTCGCTTTCGAGCGGTCAGAGGACTTCTTGGGAATGTGTGTACTTCGGTACATATCCGACCTGCGAGGTAGTGAGCGGGGAATTTGATGCGATCGAAGAGTATGCTGTAACAGAGGGCGATGTCATAACAGATAAAAAGCTTTATGACAAGCTCGCGGCTGCCGTGTGGAAGGACAATGAGGTCATTCTTGACGGTAAAAGATACCGCAGGCTCACCGCCGCAGACACGAATATGATCTCGACAGACAGCCCGCAGCATTACAAATGGAACAGCACCGACAGCTATCACTATTTCAGGTACGAGCCGATAAAATGGCGCGTTATAGAGTGCGACGGTGAAAATGTGCTGCTTTTAGCTGACAGAGCGCTCGACTGCGAGGCGTACAACACCGCGAACGTAGACGCGGACTGGGAAAGCTGCACTCTTCGCAGCTTTCTCAACAGCTACGGAGCGAAAATGAATGGTGCCGGAACCGACTACTCTCGCGTCGGCTTTCTGAACACCGCTTTCTCTGAGGATGAGCAGACACATATTGTATCCAAAGAGATAAGCAACCCCGACAATACCCGCTACCTTACCGACTGTGGGAACAGCACAAAGGACAAGGTGTTTATCTTGAGCTGCGACGATGTGTATTCAAGCCCAGTGGCTGCCGATCACGGCTTCTACGCGGGAAGCGGAGTTGACGACCCCGCAAAGCGCTTCAAACCGACGATGTACGCGATGGCGAGGGGTACATGGTACAGTCCCGTCGAGGAGTACAAGGGGAACAACTTTTGGTTTATGCGCACCAACGGCTATACGCTCTCGAATGTTTCGTATATATGCGATTTCGGCTATATCTACAGCCGCGGAACAAACGTCAGCTGCAATGACGCGGGTATCCTTCCCGCAATATGGGTAAATACCGAAGGGCTTGAACTAAATTCTGCAGGCCAGGTGACGTCTGGATGAAACAATGATAAAGCGGCCGGATAACAAGTTAATGAAAAACTATCTCCCCCCGCATCGTTCGGGATACGGGGACACCAATTCAGGAGTTGCGATTTTAAGATGAGCGAACAGAAATACGCAAGCTGGAATCCATGGCACGGTTGTACGAAATATTCCGAAGGATGCCGTTACTGCTACGTTTATCGGCAGGATGAAGCCTACGGCAGTCCGATCTCGTCGGAACAATGCCGCAAAACACAGAATTTCGATCTTCCTATAAAAAAGAAACGTGACGGAACGATGAAGATCGCACCCGGTTCTATTGTCATGACTTGCTTTACCTCGGATTTTCTGCTGAAGGACGCAGATGAATGGCGTGGAGAATGCTGGAAAATGATAAAAAGCCGCAATGATTGCATGTTTTACTTTTTCACAAAACGCATTGAGCGCTTTCCGGAATGTGTGCCTTCCGACTGGGGAGATGGCTATGATAATGTTATTGTAGGATGCACCTGTGAAAACCAGGACAGGGCGGATTTCCGGCTGCCGATATTTGAAAAGCTTCCGATAAAATACAAAACGATCATCCTCGGTCCTATGCTTGGTCCGGTTGATCTTGAAAAGTACCTTGACAGCGGTATCTGCGAGGTGGCCTGCTCAGGCGAATCGGGGATAAACGTGCGGCCGCTTGATTACGACTGGGTGCTGGATGTACGTCGTCAGTGTATGAAAAAAGGTGTCCCTTTTCAGTTCCACCAAACGGGAGCCTATTTTATAAAAGACGGCAGAATGTACCGGATACCCCGCTATTTACAAACATCGCAGGCTCGTAAAGCCGGGATCGACTATAAGATCGTTGATGGATTTAGACCGGATTTTTGATACAAATATATTTAAGATAATCGAAACTCCCCGTAAACGCTGTGTAGTGCAGTGTTCCCGGGGAGTTTCTGTTCACATGATGCAATTGTCGGAGTTTTATTTCAGTGCATTTTTCGGACATGCATTTTTACATTCCATACATAGGATACATTCTGTTCCATTGAGCCTTTTTCTTGAATTGTCCGTTATATCAACATTCATCGGACATATCTTTTTACACTTGCCGCAATCGACGCACTTATTCTTATCGCATTTTATTCTGAAAAGTGAAAAGTAGCTCATGGGTTTAAGGAATACCGTTATCGGACAGATGTATTTGCAGAAGGCACGATTGTCTTTGAACGCAAAAGCAAGGATGATCCCGATGGCATAGTACAGGATATTTCCAATCAGAAATGCCCAGAACATTATCTTTTCTATGCTGCCTGCATGCGTTAAAAACAAAGCACCGACAAACAGCAGAGAAACTGCAAATGTGACATATCGTATCCAACCGATCTTTTTGCGGGGCTGTTCCGGTGTTTTGTAGGGCAGAAAGTCCAGAACCATAGCAGTCCAGCAGGCGAATCCGCACCAACCTCTTCCGAAGATAAGCGGCCCGAATATCTTCGCTACCGCATAATGGATCGTTGCCGCCTCAAATACTCCGGTAAAGAGGTAGTACCAGAATCCTTCGATCTGCATGTTTTCCTGGCAGATAAGCCCAAGATACACCAGCATATACGTTCCCACAAGCAGCTGAACGATCCGCCGCGCGTGCTTATATTTTCTGATGAACAAAAAGAGACCTAAGGAAATGGAAATTCCTATATAGCTGAAATTAAACAGATAAAACAGATTATCCTTTGTCAGCCATAATGTAATTGCCACTGCTTCAAAAACGATCAGCATTATGACCGGTAACGCATATTTTTTCATTTGTGTTCCTCCATCAAAACCCATGTTTGCATTATTCCAGTCCCTTGCGTCTGTACGCTATTGTAAACAGTGCGACGGAAAGTACAAGATTTACCGATATTACTATCACGCTTTCGGCGGAAACAGCCGATGTGCCTATCCCGTTGATAAGCTCGCTGAGCTGCTGCGAGTATGTTACTCTCGCAGCGGCTTTTATAGTGTCGTTGAACATCGAGAGCATCGGCAGGAACGCGAATATCATCATCACGGGAACGGATATCGAAGTGGCGGTCATCTGATTGCTGCAGAAAACTCCGATAACAGCACCCGCAAGCTCGGAGAGGATTATCCCCACCGACATCACTGTGATGAACACCGCGAAATCCGCTCCGCTGTAATCGCCGACTGCGGCAAATACCGCCGTGCCGAACGCGCACATCACGAACACATACGCTCCCACGCCGACAAGATATTCGCCGGGCTTGACGTTGCTCATCATAAGCACGCGTAGGGTGTTTTTCTCTTTTTCCTCAGATATTATTGCTGACATACTGGTGAGCGGCGCCATTCCCACAAACATCACCGCGAACAGCTTTGCGAAGAAATGCTCCGGCATATCTTCGATCTTTATCGCGTTTTCAAAGATGATGACAAGCATGGGGAACATCAGGAACTGTATCAGCACCGTCTTGTTTTTCAGCGTATCGCTGAGCTGTTTTAAAAATACCGCTTTTATGTTTTTCATGCCGAAAGCTCCTTTCCAGTAAGCTCCATAAATA
>JAFZOA010000557.1 GCA_017550775.1 Ruminiclostridium sp.
AAGGTGCTCCAGGAAACGAGACGCTTCTCCGACACGACGGGCGAGACAACGGCTCTTCGCTCGAAGGAGGACGCGCACGACTACCGCTACTTCCCCGACCCGGATATCCCGCCGATCATCTTCACCGAGGAGGAGCTCGACGCGATAAAGGCGGCTCTCCCCGAGATGCCGGAACAGCGCAAGGAGCGCTATATCTCGCAGTACGGGCTTGCTCCCGCGGACGCGGACAACATCATCAACGACAAGGATATCTGCGACTTCTTTGAGGCGGCGATAAAGGCTTACGACAAGCCTAAGACAGTCGCGAACTTCATACTCGGCGAGTTCATGCGCCGTATAAACCTCGGCGAGATGTCAATGGACAGCCTTAAATTCGCGCCGGAGGATCTCGCGCGGCTCATAGAGCTCGGCGACACCGACAAGATCAACAAGAACAACTACAAGACGATATTCGTCGAGATGATAAACACCGGCGACAAGCCCGACGCCGTCTGCGACAGGCTCGACCTTTGGGTAAAGGACGACACCTCCGCCGTGGAAGCGGTGATAGACAAGCTCATTGCCGACAACCCGAAGCCGGTTGAGCAGTACCGCGCCGGCGAGCAGAAGGTGTTCGGCTTCTTCATGGGACAGGCGAACAAGGCGCTCAAGGGTCAGGCAACGCCGAATACGATCAAGGCGATACTTGAACAGAAGCTCAAAGGCTGAGCACAGACCGGGGAGGTCATACAATGGGAATGCAGGAGACCGCAAGACTCATAACAGGACTCAGATCTGCCGGTTGGGACGAGAAACGGATAAACGACTTCATCATGTACATCGGTACGGGTGACGAGAAGTACAAGCCGCAGGATCCCGACAGCGAAGACGACAGACTTGTATATAACAGGAAAGGATAGATACAGAATGTTTACAGCAAACAGATACCGTGACCACAACACGGCAATGATATCCGAGTCGGATATCGGCAAGACAGTCCGCGTGTCGGGCTGGGTAGAGAACATAAGAGACCACGGCGGCATCGAATTCATCGACCTTCGCGATCACTACGGAATGTTACAGGTGACCTTCCAGAACAACGAGCAGCTCTTAGAGGGCATCTCGAAGGAGTGCGCAGTCTCCATAAGCGGAAAGATCATCAAGCGCGACGAGAGCACCTACAACCCGAAGATCGCTACCGGTACGATAGAGCTCGCAGCGGAGCAGGTGGATATCCTCGGCAAGATCACCACTCAGCTCCCGTTTGAGGTGCCGGAGTCCCACAAGAGCAACGAGGACGTGCGTCTGCGTTACCGCTTCCTCGATATGCGCAACCGCAAGGTGCATGACAACATCGTGTTCCGCTCGCAGGTAATGAGCTTCATGCGCGAGAAAATGACCGAGCTCGGCTTCCTCGAATTACAGACTCCTATCCTTTCCACGTCGTCCCCCGAGGGCGCGCGTGACTACCTGATACCGTCGAGAAAGCACCACGGCAAGTTCTACGCTCTCCCGCAGGCTCCGCAGATCTTCAAGCAGCTCTACATGGTATCCGGCTTTGACAAGTACTTCCAGCTCGCACCCTGCTTCCGTGACGAGGACGCGCGTGCAGACCGCACACCGGGCGAGTTCTATCAGCTCGACCTCGAAATGTGCTTCGCGACACAGGAGGACGTGTTCGCGGCGGCAGAGCAGGTATTCCCGGCGATACTTGAAAAGTTCGGCAAGAAGGAATACACTCACGCTCCGTTCCCGCGTATCACCTATGAGGAAGCGATGCTGAAATACGGCTCCGACAAGCCCGATCTGCGCAACCCGCTGTTCATAATAGACGTGTCCGACCTGTTCGTTGACAGCTCCTTCAAGCCGTTCTCGAACAAGACCGTCCGTGCGATACGCGTTCCGAAGATGGCGGAGAAGTCGAAGGGCTTCTTCGAGAAAATGGAGGAGTTCGCGCTTTCTATCGGTATGAAGGGGCTCGGCTACTTCAAGGTAGAGGAAGGGCTGAAATTCAACGGACCTATCGACAAGTTCCTGCGTGACGGCGACCGTGAAGAGCTCGCAAAGCGTGCGGAGCTCGAAGTCGGCGACGTGCTCTACTTCATAGCGGACAACAAGAAGAACGCCGAGAAGTTCGCGGGACAGATACGCAACGAGGTCGCAGCAAGAATGGGACTTGTTGATGAGAATAAGTTCGAGATCTGCTGGATAGTTGACTTCCCGATGTACGAGGAGGACGAGGAGACCGGCAAGCCGATCTTCACGCACAACCCGTTCTCAATGCCGCAGGGCGAGCTCGAAGCGCTCAACACCAAGGATCCCTGCGACGTGCTCGCTTACCAGTACGACGTGGTCTGCAACGGCGTTGAGCTCGCGTCCGGCGCGGTAAGAAACCACGACATCGACGTAATGGTCAAGGCGTTCGACATCGCCGGCTATACCGAGGAAGACGTTGCCGCGAAGTTCGGCGCACTGTACAGCGCGTTCAAGTTCGGCGCTCCGCCTCACGCTGGTATGGCGTTCGGCATTGACAGAATGATAATGCTGCTTCTCGATGAGGACAGCATACGCGAGGTCATCGCGTTCCCGCTCAACTCCAACGCGCAGGATCTCCTGCTCGGAGCGCCTACCGAGGTAACGGAACAGCAGCTCCGTGAGGTGCATATCAAGGTGCGCCAGCGCCCGCAGGACATAAAGAACAACTGAGAACAAAGCATCGCCCCCGATCCGCGCCTTTGTATGATGCAAGGGCTGCGGGTCTGCGGCTTACTATAACGGGAGGTAATTAAATGGCTGAAGAAACGAAATTCCTTACCTACAAGGGGTTCCCGCTTGTAAGAAACGGAAACACTATATACTACGGCAACATGAGCGACGAAATGGTCGCAAATCTGAATATCCAGCACACCACGAACTCCGACGGACTTGAGATAGCCGACAGGATACAGGTCATTCTGATGCGCACCGCGCAGGACATCGACCCGCAGGACATGGTGGTCAAGACCAGCAACAGAGACAGTCTCTATGAAGCTCTCGATGTAGCCAACATCTGGCTCACCAGAGGTATCTGACGATAACATCCTCTTTTCATACCGGATCACATCTGTTTACTGACATATTCGGTTACACCCCCGTCGGAAGGCGGGGGTGTAACCTTTACTTCTGATCTGCATAACAAACCGCCCCACGGACATCTGACCGTAGGGCGGCAATGTTTTATTTCCGGTGTTTATTCGGCTGCTTCGGGGTTCTCCGCGTTATATTCGTCCACGAGATCGTCAAAGGTCTTTTTCTCGAAGTCCGCGGGGATATCGAATACGCTCTCGTCGGTGATAGCGTTCTCAAATGTGACTATCTTGCTGACGTAGGTGTCGGACATCATAAATGCGACCTTGCCGGTGGACTTGTCGTAGTAGTGTGACGCCGATACTCCGGAACTCGGCTCGGTGACGGTAACACGGTCGTACTCAACGCCGTCATACTCCGCCGTATCGGTCACATACTCCGACGCGGAGATCTCGTCATAGCTGAGGTTCATCATGCGCTGTGAATCGATCATAAGCTTTATTTCGGCCTTGCTGAGGTCGCTCTGAACATAGACCGCCTTATTGGTATAGTCGATCTGATATCCGAGACCGTCCTTGTACACGACCTTGGTGATCTTGCCGTCCGGGGATTCAGAAACCTGTGCCAGCGTGTATTCGTCCTTGATGAACAGCTTGGTTTTCCAGAGGAGACCGTCCATTGTTACCTCGGTCTCGAAGGAAAGAGGAATGTTTCTTCTCTGTCTGATATATTTACCGAAGAGCGGCGCGTTCTCGTCGAGATAGTCAAGGGCCTTGTCGGTAGATTCCGCCATAAGATCCTCTTCGCTCATATCAATGGTCTGTTTCAGGCTGCTGCCGTCGCTCTCATTTGAAGCGGCTGTGGTCGCGGAGGTCTCAGTGGCGCTGTTCCCGTTCGAGCAGCCTGCCGCTGCCGCAACACAGACGAGTGCAAAAATCGCGATTATCTTTTTCATACTTATCTTCCTTTCTCGGTATAGGGTTTCCACACATATTAACAATATACCGCAAAACCCCCGTCAAGTCAACATTTTTTTGAACCGGGAAGCGGGTTTTCGCGAATTATTATGACATTTTTGCAGTTTTGCGGGCGCGGGGCGGGGATTATTTGTGTATTTGTGCAGTGAAAAACCGGACATCACTGCTGTTTAAAAAGGATTGACACTTTGCGGGAAAAGTAATATAATAGGTACAGGAACTCTTTTCCCGAAAGGAATAACTGCTATGGCATACCGAGGCAACCGCCCGAGGAGCAGCGAATACCGCGGCCGTGACGACGACCCCGGAGCAATACGCAAAACCGCTCCCGAACAGAGATACAGACAGGTCAAAATCCCTGCCACCGTTGACGATCAGATCGAGAAGCTCCGCAGCAGAGGCTGTGTGATAGAGGACATGGATCATGCTATCTGTGCCCTGTCAAACATCAACTACTATCGCCTTGCGCACTACTTCGCGATCTTCCTCGAAACCAAGACCCACTACCGCGAGGGAACAAGCTTCGAGGCGGTAATGCATATCTACGACTTCGACCGGCTTATCCGCTCGCTCCTGCTCATGGCGCTCGAAGAGGTCGAGATCACCATGCGCGCGAATGTGTCCAACTTCCACGCCCTCAAATACGGCGCACTCGGCTATCTGAACGATTCGAGCTTCGACGACCGGCATAACCACAAGGCTTTCCTCAAAAAGATCGACCGCATGATCGAGAATAATACCGGCGAACAGCTCGTAACCCACCACATGAAGAAGTACGGCGGTGCGTTCCCGCTCTGGGTCATCATGGAGCTGTTCAGCTTCGGCGCGCTCAACACGTTCTACCACGACATGAAGATCGAGGACAAGCGCACTGTCGCCGAGAACGCGTTCGGGCTTCCGTACAGATGCGTTGAGAACTGGCTCAACTGTCTGTCCGAGCTGCGCAATAACTGCGCGCACTACAACCGCCTCTATGCGAACACCCTCTCCGCTGTACCGAAGCAGCCGCCGGATGTGCAGAGGACTATGTCCAACACACTGTTCGACTACATCATCGTGCTCAAACATCTTTACCCGCGCAGCGATGTGTGGAACACCGCATTCGCCGCGAAGCTCAACCTGCTTATAGCGGAGTACAGCGACGTGATAGAGCTGTCGTACATCGGCTTCCCGGATGACTGGCAGGATTACCTGTTCGACCGTCCCGATGACGAAAATACAGAGGAATAACGATAGAAAAGCAGACCCATACGGGTCTGCTTTTCTGTATATACGGCTATTGATCAGCCTTTTACGATCTTTGTGAACGCTTCGGAGTATTTAGCCTGGAGAGCTTCCGCGTCGGCGTTGGTCTTGCCGATCGTGGTGTAGTAGATCTTGATCTTGGGCTCTGTGCCGGACGGACGGATTATGAGCTTTGCGCCGTCCTCCAGATAAAGCGCGAGAACGTTGGACTTCGGAAGGTCGATGCCCGTCTTTTCGCCGGTCGCGAGGTCGGTCTTTTCCTTCGCCTCATAGTCCGCGAACGCTACTACCTTTGTTCCGGCGATATCCTTCGGAACATCGGTGCGAATGCTGTTCATGATGTCCTGCATCTTTGCCATGCCGCTCTCACCCTCGAACGCGAAGTTGTCGAGCTTGTTGCAGTATGAGCCGTACTCTTCGTACATCTTTCTGCGCGCTTCGATGAGCGAGATGCCCTGTGCGCGGTAGAACGCCGCCATTTCGCAGATCAGCATGGAAGCAACGACTGCGTCCTTGTCGCGTACATAGCCGCCCGCGAGGTAGCCGTAGCTCTCCTCAAAGCCGAAGATGTAGCGGTCTGTTTCTCCCTTTTCTTCAAGGAAGCCTATCTGCTCACCTATGAACTTGAAGCCGGTTAGGACTTCTATGAGCTTGATGCCGTACTTGTCGGCGATCTTCTGTGTGATATCGGTGGTAACAATGGTCTTTACCGCTACCGGCTCCTTCGGGAGAGTGCCCGCAGCCTTTCTCTCACGCGCAACGTATTCGAGAAGCAGAGCTCCTACCTCGTTTCCGGTGAAGAGCGCGTAGTCGTCGCCGTCCGGTACAGCAATACCTACGCGGTCGCAGTCCGGGTCGGTCGCGAGCAGCAGGTCGGGCTTCTCCTTGCGGCAGAGCTCAAGACCCTTCTGGAGAGCCTCCTTGAACTCGGGGTTCGGATACGGACAGGTGGTGAAATCGGGATCCGGGAATTCCTGCTCGGGCACCACGTCGACGTTCCTGAAGCCGGCGGCGGCCAGGGCACGGAGCACAGGCATGCGGCCCGTGCCGTTGAGCGGCGTGTAGACGATCCTGAGATTGGCTGCGTCCTCGGCGCTGCCGGGAGCGAGTTTTGCCACCATGTCGAGAAACCCGTCGATCACATCCTGGCTGATGATA
>JAFZOA010000558.1 GCA_017550775.1 Ruminiclostridium sp.
AAAGGGAAAGCGCTTAAAAAAAGGGTTATGAAAAAAAAATTCAAAAACCTGAAAAGTCTGCAATAAAGTTGCAATAATCTGTATGATATAATACAGACATAGCAAAGGAAAACAACAATTGATCACCGAAAGGAGGGATAAAAAATGATCGAAACCTGTGCAGCAGTAATCCTTATGACAAGTTATGTCGTGCTTAAAGCACTTTTTGCATGATAAACTTAAGCAAAGGGTCACGAAAAAAATTTTCAAAAACCTGAAAAGTCTGCAATAAAGTTGCAATGTTCGATATGATATAATACAGACATAGCAAAGGAAAACCGCTTAAACAAAGGGTTCAGAAAAAAATAAATAATTTTCAAAGACCCAAAAATCTGCAATAAAGTTGCAATAATCTGTATGATATAATACAGACAGAACAAAGGGAAAACCCCGAAACCAAAAACAAGAAAAAATGTCTTTAAGGAGGACAACACAATGAAAAACACAACAACAACAAGAACCAACAACAACACAACAACAGCCATTAAGGAGGGCAAGACAATGAAAAACACAAAGAACATCAGAACCAGGATCATCGCAGCAACACTCACAGCGATCACAGCAATCACCACTCTCGCGATACCGTCAAGCGCAGACGACACACTGATCAGAGCTTCCCAGCTGGAAGCGCTCTCCGGGACAGTAACCGAAGCTCCCGCAGAATATCAGGTAACAGGCAACCCCGAAGATATCGCTGCTCTTTACGAAGATGTACTCCGCAGCAACCCGTGGTACGTTGCTCCCGCAGCAGAAACTCCCGCACAGACCGAAGCTCCCGCAGAGGAACAGGCTCCCGCAGAGACCGAAGCTCCCGCAGAGAAGAAGACATATACACGCGGCAGCCTCGTTTACGAACACCCCGAACAGGTCGAGGAAGAAGGCTTCCTGTCCGACGAAGCAAAGGAAATGACAACGAAGGTCATTGGCGGATTCGTAACAGCCGGCATTGACACTCTCGGCGACGCTATCCCGGGCGGAAAGTTCTTCTCCGAGCCTCTCAAGGCTCTCGTCGGCGGCGAGTTTGAAGGTGAGGACCCCGCAGTAGCAGCGATAAACAGACTTGCGGAAGACAACAGGAAGCAGTACGAAGACCTCAAGAATAGGATCAGCAACATCAATGACGACATCAACAGATACACAAAGTATATCGAAAATGTATCCAAGGAAGAGGGCGAAAAGGCTTCTCTCGGTCAGATGTTCAGAAACATGAGCTCGAATCTTAAGGATCTTTCCAGCGTAGTAAAGGGCATTATGTCCAATAACAACACAACTCCCGAGGAAAAGCTCGTTCTTCTCGCAAATGTCAACAACGGTCAGGACGGCACAAACTACCTTGCAAACGTAAGACAGTGGGCAGATCAGATCAGCACAACTATCGGCAACAATAGCAAGACCGCGCTCGACATCGATCTTTACGGAACACTTATGGGTATTGCGGAAAGAAAATATGTGTTCGCGGGCGAGGCTCACGCAGACGCTATGGAGTCCGCACAGGTACTTACAGAACAGTATATGTACGCAAACACACTTCTTCTCCAGTGCCAGGACGCTTTCAATAACCTTGGCGGTCTTACTCCCGAGCAGGTTGAGTCTCTGAAGGCGAACCCCGAAATATACGAGTTATACAAGAAGTGCACAAAGGCTGAAGCACAGTCGTTCCAGTCAGATAAGCAGCAGGAAACTTTAGACAGAATAATCGGCTGTATGGCAGGCTTCCAGAGCTTTTCCGACAAAGAGAAGGAAGGCAACAGATACATCAACCACGGCACACAGAAGGAAGCTATAGTCCTTGATTTCAATATCAAGAACGTAAAGGTTCCCAACAGCGACTCTTTCAGAGCACAGAGCAAGAACCAGTACTTCAATGAAAAGGAAATGGGAGAGTTCGTTGACTATGTTCGTCAGAGCGGTATGTCCATAAAGGAATTCCTCGACAAGAACAATCAGACGATAACCGGAACCACCAATGGTAAACACTGCTATCTCGTAATTGACGCAAAACTCACCGGTTCCATGAAAAAGAACGAAGAAGAAAGCGGTTTCTTCACTGGAACGGTAGATGATTACACACAGACTATCAAGGTAATCGACATTTACGACCCCGAGTGCAAGGTTGTTGATCTTACCGTAACGACCTACAAAAGAGTTCAGCACGCTTCGTACACCGATCCTTATGACATTAAGAGCTACGGCAACGACTTCATCTTCATCGGCGCTCACAAGGCAACAGATGCAGACAACATCAAGACTCCTATAATCCTCGATGACGGTGCCGTTATCCGCGGTCCGAAGTCCCTTGATGTGTCTGCTATCCCGGGTCCGAAGACCAAGTAATAACATCCGGATAATAACATAACCAACATCAAAAAAACTCCTCCGGGCGGCAGCAGTCGTCCGGAGGATCTTCAATTCCGCAGTTGACGGAGACCGGGAATTATGGTATAATTATTGAAAACGGACGGCGGGGTGAGAATTTGAAAACAACCGGACGCAGACGGAAGCTGCTGGTACAGATCGTTCTGATAATGATACCTGTTTTTCTGTTCATGATATGCGCGGTCGCGCAGACGATATATATAAGCTCGGTCAACAGCTACCTTAAAGCGCAGGAAAAGCAGCTCACGGATGTAATGAATGATTCGGAGGCATATCTTCCCCTTCAAAACAACATTTTCTACCCGGATGACGGTGTGCGTAAATGGTTTCTGGATAATCTGGCGGAGCGTCATCTTTATGACGCAGAGGATCTTACCGATGAAGAAACAGGTATCCTTGATCAGCATGTCTGGGAAGAAGATATGTGGCAGTTAAGCTGGTATGAGAGAATGTCGGAGCCGGTGAAGGAGATCGTTATCAAAGAACTTCTTATCGGAGCAAGGCGAATGTTTGAGAAGGCTACCATGAACAGCAGCTTCGAGAACATTATCATGGTGAACGCGTCGGATAAGGAACGAATGCGGGTGCTGGTGGATTTCGACCATAAAAATTCAGAGAGCGATACGGGTAAGTATTTTGATCTTGACCTTTCAAAGCACGCTGTTCTCCGGGAGCTGTTTGAAAGCAATTCCGGGGAGATAGTTTTTGAACGGACGAGCAGCCTTCCGATCGAAGGGAATTTCTATATGTGCTACTACCCGGTAATGATCGACGGGAGCATATATTCCGTCATAGGACTTGCCTATGACTGGGACGACCTCCGTCAGTCGGTCATAAATACGATTATCAGCACGATAGTAATAATCATCATAGGCATGATCGTGTTGATGTCGATGATACTGCTTCATCTTTACATCAGAACGGTAAGTCCCGCGGCAAAGATACAGAAGGCTCTGCTTGAATACGCAAAGGATAAGAACACATCTGGGATAGTCAGGAAAATGTACGAGGTAAAAGCAAATAACGAGCTCGGCTATCTCGCGGATACAATTGCCGATCTCGCACTTGAAATAGAGCTTTATACGAGGGAGAATATCCGCATAGCCGTAGCGAAGGAACGCACCGAGAAGGAGCTTTACGAGGCGAAGGTCGCGGTGATGACCTCACAGATACGGCCGCACTTCATGTACAACGCCCTGACATCTATCGCCATGATGTGCGAGCTTGACCCTAAAACCGCGAAACAGGCTACGATAACTTTCGCAAAGTATCTGCGCGGGAATATGGATTCGCTCAAGCAGACAACGCCGGTGCCGTTTGAGAAGGAGCTTGAACATCTGAAAAACTATCTGTATATCGAGAAGCTTCGTTTCGACGACCTGCTCAACATTGAGTACGATATAAAGACGACGGCTTTTGAAGTCCCGCTGCTGTCTATCCAGCCGCTCGTGGAAAACGCCGTAAAGCACGGTGTCGGCATGAAAGAGGACGGCGGTACGGTCACGATAGCTACGAGAGAGACCGACAGCGCCTATGAAGTCATAATATCCGACGACGGTGTGGGATTTGACACGAACGCGGAAAAGAAAGACGACGGGCGCTCCCACGTCGGTATGGAGAATACGAGAAAACGGCTTAAGGATATGTGCGGTGCCGACATTGCGATCACAAGCGAGGTCGGCGTCGGAACGACGGTAACGGTGACAATACCAAAGAAGGAGGATAACGATGAGAATACTGTGTCTTGACGATGAACCGCTGGCTCTTAAAATGTTGGAGCAGGCTGTAAAGGAAGCAAAGCCCGATGCCGACGTTTCGGCATACCGGAAGCAGAACGATCTGCTGGAAGAAGTGAAGAGAGCCGGCTGTGATGTGGCGTTTCTTGACATACATATGCGCGGGATGAACGGTGTGGAGCTCGCGAAGGAGCTTAAGACCGTAAATCCGAAAATGAATATCATCTTTGTGACAGGCTTCTCCGAGTACAAGGGCGACGCTATGGACATGAAGGCGAGCGGCTACATAATGAAGCCGGTCACCAAGGAAGATGTAGAGCGGGAGCTGTCCGATCTGCGGTTCCCGATCATTCCGAAAACCAATGTGCTGCTGCGTGTGCGGTGCTTCGGGAATTTCGACGTGCTCACCCCGAACGGCGATCACGTTCGCTTCGAGCGCAGCAAGGCTAAAGAGGTGTTCGCGTACCTTGTCTCCCGCCACGGAAACTCCTGCACCAAACGCGAGCTGTTCGCGGCGATATTTGAGGACGAGGCGTATGATAACAAGCTCCAGAATCTTTTGCAGACCTACATCTTCGCGATGAACAAAAGCCTGAAAGCTGTCGGTGCGGAAGCGGCGGTGGTGCACAGCTACAATGCCCTCGCGGTCAACCCGGAAGTGCTGGACTGCGACTACTACCGGTTCAAGGAGCTTGACCCGGGCGCGGTCAACTCTTACGAGTGCGAGTTCATGAGTCAGTACCCGTGGGCGGAATTTCTGTATTTTGAATAAAGCGCTGTGCATTATCCGCATCGCAGAGAACAGACCGCTTTCCGCTGCATACCACGGAAGCGGCGCATATATTGACTTTCGGTATGCGATATGGTAGAATTAATCCCGGATAACATATCGCGGGAATGCCCGATGATGATTCTTAAGGAACCGCTGATTCAATCTTGCACGTCGCTTGCATTGCATCTTTAGCCGTCGTCCTGCACAAATTCCCCTTGACTTGCGCCGGCAAGCCCGCGGAAAATCTGTACAATATGCCAACTAAATCTACAACGCAATCAACGCACAATCTTTAATCTTCGTTTCCTTAACACACGGAGGAAAACAATATGAGTGACGAAAAAAAGACGACTCCCGAAACGGAAGTCGAAGCGGCGGCGACCGAAACTGAAAAGACTAAGAAAAACAAGCTCCTGCCGGTGTTCATTTCAGCCGGAGTGCTTGTGGCAGTCATTATCGCGGCTGTTGCTCTGACACAGGGTCAGAAGAATGATATAGCCACGGCACCTGCATCGGATATTTCGGGTACGGTCTCCCTGCAGGAAGAGACCGAAGCCGACGACATCACAACTTCCGAAATAAGCGCGGGAGGTCTTCCCGTGGGCGGAGATCTCACCACGACCGCGGCGACCGAAGTGACCACGGTAAGCGAAGCCGCGTCTTCCGAAACGAGCACAGCAGAGCTTCCCGCAGCCGAAGAGACTGTCCGGGCGGAAGAAACAACCGTATATGTTGACGTATCTCCCGAAGAGAGCGCAGCGGGACTTCCCGTGGGCGGAACAGCTGCCACAGCAGAGGAGATGTCCACGCGCATGGAAGCGATCACGACCGAGCCCGTTGTTACAACTGTCGCAGAGAGCACCGCCGCCGAAAAGAACAAAGGTTACTCTGTGGTATACAATGCGGGAAACGGCTGGGAGAACAGCGGAGTACAGATGGCAACGCTGGAGCTTAAGATCGAGAACAACTCATCGGCTTCTGTAAGCGGCTGGACGCTGGAGCTAAACGTTGAAGGTCTGAAAAGTGTTGAAGGCTGGAACGGGACATGGACGGTAAACGGCAACACCCTGACCGTAGACAATGTAAGCTACAACGGCGATATCCCCGCAGGCGGGGCGCAGTTTATAGGCTGCAACATAGGGACGGCATCGTCGCTCAACATAAAGAGCGCCAAGCTCAATGGCAAAGCCTGCTCTCTCACAAAGGGTCATGTTGACCAGAATCAGCAGAACAACCAGAATAACAACAACGATCAGAACAACAATAATAACGGCGGGGCGGCGGCTGTGGACGTATCGGCGCTTCTCACGAGAAACAAGAATGCCGTTCAGGGGGACGACTGGCTCCACACCGACGGCAACAGGATACTCGACAAGAACGGTAAGCAGGTATGGCTCACGGGGCTTAACTGGTTCGGATACAACACCGGAACAAACACCTTCGACGGCCTCTGGAACAGCCAGCTTGCACCCTCGGTAAAGGCTATTGCCGACCACGGGTTCAACCTTATCAGAGTTCCGATGTCCGCAGAGCTTATCAATCAGTGGGCGGTGAGAGAGTACCCGAGAGCCAACTACAACAACGCCTACAACGAAGAGCTCAACTCAATGAACAGCCTGGAGATATTTGAGTATTTCCTGAAACTCGCGGAGGACAACGGTATAAAGGTAATGCCGGACATTCACTCTGCGAACACCGACGCATCCGGACACAACATCAACCTCTGGTACACCGACAGGGTAAGCGTGGAGGACTATTACAGCGCGCTTGAATGGATGGCGGACAGGTACAAGAACAATGACACCATAATCGCCTATGACCTCAAGAACGAGCCCCATGGAAAGCCCTATGAGGGGAGCAATGCCGCGATATGGAACGACTCGGATGCAAAGAACAACTGGAAGCACACGGCGGAAGTCGCAGCATCGAAGATACTTGCGAAAAACCCGAATGTTCTCATAATGGTCGAGGGAACGGAGATATACCCGAAGGACATAAAGAAGAACGGAGATTTTAAGTCCACCGACGAAAAAGACTACTACTTCAACTGGTGGGGCGGTAACTTAAGAGGAGTGAAGGACTTCCCCGTTGACCTCGGGAAATACCGGAACAAGCTCGTTTATTCGCCGCACGATTACGGCCCGACGGTCTATGAACAGCCGTGGTTCAAGGGAACATACACCTTTGACAGCCTGATGAAGGACTGCTGGAAGGACAACTGGTTCTATATCCACGAGAACGGCACAGCGCCGCTTCTTATCGGCGAGTGGGGCGGATTTATGAGAGAGCCCAATCTCACATGGATGACCTACATAAGAAAGCTTATAAGCGATAATCACCTCAACCACACCTTCTGGAGCTTCAACGCGAACTCCGGCGACACCGGCGGACTTGTGCTTGACGACTTCACCACATGGGACGACGAGAAATACAATTTCGTAAAGGAAGTCCTCTGGCAGGAGAATGGTAAGTTCGTAGGGCTTGACCACGCGATAAAGCTGGGCGAGAACGGTATAACTCTTTCAAAAGCGAAAGGGCTGTGAAACGGGATAAACGAAAAATATTGACTTCCCGGTATCATTGTGCTATAATATAGTACGCAAAGAGGCGCTCGGCACTTCGGTCATGAGCGCCTTTGATTTTGGAGAAAGGAAAACAGGAAAATGAGAAAAACAAAACACAGAATAACAAGCTTTTTCCTCGCCGTGTGCATGGCGGTGACCTGCGCGGCGGGAATGAGCATACCCGCTGCCGCAGCGACGGATAACACTAAAAAAGTGCTGTGGGACACCGGCGTAGCCGCTGTCGGAGATTTTGTCCCCCACGGAAGAATACTTGCTCCGCTGCTGAACGAATTCGGCAAACTACTCGGTATAGGGGCAAACGACGGTCCCTCTATCGGCGACGTGAGCAAGCAGATATCACAGCTCAGCAATGATATAAAAGACTTCCGTGAGCACATGGACAAGGAGCTGCAGGATCTTAAGAAAACAATGTCGGCAGAGATAAGAACAGCGCTCGACGATGTGAAAACAAAGATATTCATGCAGGGCGTAGGCACAGGACTTGACGCTCTCCACACACAGATCAGCAAACCCGGCACCGGTATCGCCGATCAGATCGACAGCTTCAACGAGGGCAACCTTACCGAGCAGGAAAAAATGATAGAAATGGCAAGCCTCATAGGGTGCAATGACCAGTGGGGCAACACCTCAATGCCTATGGCTACCTTCCGGAATATGGGTACCCTGCTTTCGGGCAATCCCTATTCCGACGAGGAAGGGAGAAATATGTATCAGGTGCTCTATGACAACGCCGCAAAAAAGACCATGTTCACCGGCGAAGCGTATGATATGATCGCGCCCTACATAGACCGCGTAATGTTAGAGTATTTCTATGATTACGCGATAGTCATGCAGTGCCTCAACGCGTCCCTCTATGTCTCTCAGATCACCGAGACGCAGGCAAAGGAGCTTCCTATGGCGTATCAGGCAAAATACAGCGCCTGCTTTACGCCGACCGCCACTGTCAAGAAAGCCATTGACGCGATCACAGAGGAATTTCTCGACGCGAACGACCCCAAGAGCATGATCAGTATGTACATGGTATTCAAGTATAAACAGCAGTATGACAGAAATGTATATATCAACAAGGGAACAACCGAGCAGGCGTATTCAACGACCTTAGACACCTATGTTCCGCAGCTTGTGGGAGATAAATGTATCGCTAACAGAGTAAAATGGTTCTCCGAGGATCAGGAATTAAAATTGTTGTCCGGGGAATTTGAAGAACACATGAAAGGTAATCTGAGCCGCGATGATATAAAAGCCATTAATGAACATGTCAAAAATACTAATCCCGGTAAATCATTCTACGATTATCTTTCTTCCTTCGGCTTCAATACGAATTATTATAAGAATAACGAGAAGGCATACTTTCCGGTAGGCGGACCGACACTACAGGCATTATCCAATGAAGAGGCAAGGCTCTCCCGGCAGAAGCCGGGAGAGTTCTTTTTTCGCCCCGGTTATAAGACCCGGTAAAACAGCGGCATTCCGGTTGACAATTATCGGCAGAAATGATATAATAAGCTGAATAAACCGGAGGAGAATGTTATATGGATATTTACGAATACTATAAAAGGATCGCTTCCATCGAAGGGCTGAAACCTCCCGAGATTATCGTCGAAGACGACGAAGAGATCGAGCAGATGCCGGAGCCGGGGAATTTTGCCATGGACGACGTGTTCAACGACGAACGCTACGGCTGGGACTGCAACAATGCCGGTGATTTAGTAAAGATGTTTTTCGGCTTCGGAAGACCCGTCCGTGAGCCGGAACGTTATTGTGCAGAGGACATAAAGAACAATCTGATCGAGGGCTATAACACGCCTAACGGATCTCAGCTCACCGCTATCGGGAACGCCATGAATTATCCCGTCTCGATAGTTCAGGGTCCTCCCGGCACCGGAAAAACGGATACGATAATCCAGCTTCTCAACGTGATCTCAAGGCTTGAGCCCGGTGCGAAGACGGCGATAGTATCCACCAACAATGAGGCGCTTACAAACATACTGTCGATGATCGAAGCGTTTAGTGATCTGCCGGATATGAGGGAGCTTTACAGGAAGATCGTTTTTCCCGGAAGCGCTTCAAAGCGCAGAGAATACATAAAAGATCTGACGAACAACTTTGAGAAGCATGGCCTTGAAAGTCCGGAAAGGTCAGGAGAGCTTTTTTGCGCACAGAGACAGTTCACCAGGAAGTTTCTTGCGAAAGACCGTGATATAAAAGTGCAATTCTGCAACAGCGAGCATCTTGATGAATTTCCGTTCGTTCTGAGCACGATACATTCTCTGCACATGATATACGGTCCGGAGAACATTCCCGGCGGACTGCACCCATTCGCAAGATTTGATTATGTCATAGTTGACGAGTGCTCACAGGTAAATATGTTCCTCGGTCTTGCCGCGATGAACCGTGCCGGAAGACATCTCGTTCTGTTCGGTGACGACAATCAGCTTTCACCGATAGTCAAGGCGGAAAAGACAGGAGCTGCTACCGAAGAGTTTCTTGCAGAGCACCCGGAGCTTGAAAGATATCGGTACGACGAGCGAAGCTTCCTGCAGCGCTGCAACGAAGAGTTTGTCGAAAGATATCATTACCCCTCGACTCTTCTTAAGGTCCATTACCGCTGTCATCCCGACATAATAGGCTTCTGCAACGAGTATGTTTACGACGGCGAGCTTGATCTTACCGGCTGTGAGTACAGGCGCAGGGAGAGCGGAGAGTTCCCTGTCCGCATCATCTGGTACAGCGGCAGTTACTTTGAATCCGTGCCGAGACAGAGAAGGGACGGCGAGCTGAAAACAGAAAGATGTAACCGCAAGCAGGTCGAGGTGTTCATGGAGGACTGGAGGACGTGGCTCAGACCGCTTATGGATGAACACGAGGAGAATGGCGGGAGACCGCTTTCCGTCGGTGTCCTGTCGCCGTATAAGGGGATAGTTGACGAAGTAAGAACAAGGCTCGAAAACGAAGATGTGCCGCTCGATGAAGACAGGGCGGAGGATGAAATGAAGGACATACCCTGCCTCACCATTCACAAAGCACAGGGCAAGGGCTATGATATCGTATATCTTCTCAACGGCGAGGATTTTTACTGCGACCCGAACCTGCCCTGGAGCCAGAAACGCAGAATGATAAATGTTGCGGTGTCCCGCGCAAAGAAGAAATTCGTGCTTATAACTGCGTCGCAGTGGCTTCCCGATGAATACTGCAGGAAAAACAATGTTTATAAGCCCGCGAATTATTCGTTTGACGAAAAAGCTCTTGCTCCCGAAAACGCGGAGACAAGTGACGATCTTTTCGTTGCAAAGCTTACGGATCATGTCTATAAAACGAACCCGGACGCATTCCGGAGATCCCCGACGGTATCGGTGTTCGACGACACCCTGAAATATCGTTTCCGGCTCCATACGCAGAGCAACTTTATCGGCGGCGTTCTGCCATACGAAGAGATCACCGAGCTGCATCCTTCCGCACCCGAGTATTGCATGGCAGGTATGCTGAGTTCTGTTTCCGGAGATCATACGAAAGCGATCTCGGAGGAATATGACGTTTATTATCAGGTGCCGCTGCAATTTATCAGTCCCGACGAACCGATAACGTTCGATGAAGACGAGACAGATCTTGAGAAGTATTACCGGAACAAAAATACGAGCGCAGATTTTGTTATATGCGAAAAGAACACAGATCGGGTCATACTCGCAATAGAAGTTGACGGCAATATCCACAGGGTATTTATGACGTTCTGGGGCAGCGAACTGCTCACCGAAGAGGAGAAAAAGGAAAAGCTCTGTTCTATACAGGAAAACGACAAAAAGAAGAATAGGATATTTGAGAAATACCCGGACAAGGAGCTTCTTCTGCGGCTCCCGTCCGACGGTTCGACTTTCGGCGAAGAGGAGACTATCCGTGACCTGCTGAACAGAAATCGTGACAGCAGTGTTTATCTGCATTTCCCGGAAGGTCATGACAGAAGCTCGTTTAAGAAATTACTTGCCAGACTCAAAGAAATGGGCAGATAGACCGCAGGTATCCTCACAATCAGAACCGATCATCCCGGCTGTATATCAAAACGGTATGCAGCCGGTTTCTTTTTGTGGGTACACCGGTTTGCTGCATATTCTGAAAAAACTTGCAAATCTCGTGCTTTTGTGATATAATAACTGAAGGAAACAGCAAATTACAGCCGGATTACCGTTTGTATGATAATATCACAGAACAATACAACTTCGGGAGGATCGCTTATGAAACACACAAACAAAAGAATGACCGCACTTGCAACAGCTCTCGCACTTATGATAACAGCGGCGGGCTGCGGACATAGCGAGAACGGAGTACCCGTTACGGCGATGCCGGCAGAGGGACAGATCGCGGACTCGCCCTCGCCCGCGCAGATGACCGAACTTACGACTACCGCGCCGGCTTATGCAATGCCCGGTGTGACCGTTATAGCGCCGGAATACCTGGCGGAGATATCGACAATGGAGCCTGTTTCGGACCCCAACAAAAAGATAGGCATTCTGAGCCTGCTGAGAATGGACGAGGATGCCTATACGGAATATCGTCTGAGTCAGGCGAGAATGTATATGTTCCTTATCGCAAGAGGTCTGGCTAAGATCCCCGAGGAAATGGTGGACAGTATGAGGAATAACGGAATTGCATCGCCGTTGTTCTACGATACTCTCGATTCGATGATAATGGGACTCCAGAGCGGCGAGCTCGATTCCATAGGGCTGTCTCAGAGCATTGCAAAATATGTGGTCTCGCGTAACGAAAATCTGGAAATGGGAATAACGGTAGATATGGAAAAGGCCGACGATTTTGATAAATTCATAATCGACGGTATAAGCCAGGGATACTCGTTCATGATGATGGAAGACCGTGTGGCGCTTCGTGATGAGTTCAACAGAGTCATTGCGGATATGAAGTCGGACGGCACTCTCGAAAAGCTGAAAAAAGCATACATCGACGACGTTATCGCCGGAAAAGACCCTGAGCCCGTCGCGTTTGAAAAGAACAGCGGCGAAACTATAAAAGTGGCGATCACGGGAAGCCTCCCGCCTATGGACTTTATCGCGCCGGACGGCACCCCCGCAGGATTCAACACGGCGATACTCGCCGAGATAGGAAAACGGCTCGGGAAGAACATCGAACTGCTACAGGTCGACAGCTTGGGCCGTGCGGCGGCGCTCGCTTCCGGATTTGTCGATGTGGTATTCTGGACCCGCGGAAGGGCAAATACCAGCATGGGTGAAACACAGGGCGAGATCGACGCGTACATCGAGAACACCGTTAAGAGCAACCTGACGGAACAGCAGCTTGAAGTATTCAATGCGGTCTCTGAGAAGTTAAGGTTGATATCGTATGACGACGTTGTCAATCGTGACGTGCCGGACGGAACTGTCTGCACACAGCCCTATTTCACCGATGTCGGTTCTATGGTAAGACTTAAACAATAAACCTTCAAGAGTTCATTTTATTCTTTCGGGATTATTTTTGAAAAGAACTTATTTGCAGAATAAAGCGCGTAATACATTGACATATCAGCTTAATGGTGATATAATAACTACGACCGGTATCGCGGTAGGGATACGGAAAAACTACTATAGTATTTTCAGGAGGATCTTTATGAAACTTACAGCAAAAATAGCAACAATGTTGATAATAGCCCTCGCGCTTATGATAACCGCGGCGGCGGGCTGCGGACAGAACAAGCCCCCCGCTCCTGCCGCAACACAGAGCCAAAGCACCGAAACAAGTACGGAAGCGGCGATTGCACAACCAAAAATGTGCGTTCTTTGTATGCTTAGAATGGACGAAAACTCCTACAGCGATAAAATGAACGCACTTAGTAATGGTCTGGATTATTTGACAGACAAAGGTGTGGTTACATGGTATGACAAAGATGGAACTATACTTGAATCTCTTTTGAAGAAACCGGGAAATGTACCAACCGTGTATTACGATTCGCTTGACGCCATGGTCATGGCACTTGAAAAAGGAGACGTTCAAACGGCAGAACTGACGCAGACGGTTGCAGAGTATGTTATTTCACGGAACGACAAGCTATTTATGCGTTTCAAAACCGACAAGTCCAAAGCGGACGATTTTGATAAAGAGGTCATTGACCGTATTTCTCACGGCTATTCGTTTATGATGCTCGAAGATAAGACAGAGCTCCGTGATGAATTCAACAATATTATTTCCGATATACAGTCGGACGGCACTCTCGACAAGTTGAAAAAGACCTATATTGACGATGTTATCGCGGGAAAAGACCCCGAACCCGTTGCATTTGAGAAAACAGACGGTGAGACGATCAAGGTAGCTATAACCGGAAGTCTCCCGCCTATGGATTATATCTCTCCCGACGGCACACCCGCAGGCTTCAACACAGCCCTGCTTTCCGAGATCGGCAAGCGCCTTGGCAAGAACATCGAGCTTGTACAGGTAGATAGTATCGGACGTGCGGCAGCTCTTGCCTCCGGAACGGTTGATGTGGCGTTTTGGACGCGAAGCAGCGCTGACCCCACTTTTCCAGAATCAGAGGAAGAAGTCTCAGATTATGTGAAGGAAAAAAAGCGTAACGGCACAGATGAGCAGAACGCTTTGATGTCAAGTATGCACAATAACAAATTTATGGATATACTTGTCGATTATGATATGCCCGAAGGAACGATATGCACAGCCCCCTATTTCGCCGACCCGATCACTGTAGTTGCGCTGAAATAATCATCAAAGGTGACGGATATGACATTCTTTGAAAAATTAGACAAGATACTGATACAGGGAGACTCGTGGAAGACCATACTCGGCGGCTTATGGGTCACTGTTGAGATCTCCGGTCTTGCTCTTATTATCGGAACGATCATCGGTGCACTGATATGCCTCCTGCGCACACGGAAAAACCCCGTTATAAGGGGCATAGCCGCCGTATATATCGCGATACTTCGCGGTACGCCTGTGCTCATGCTGCTGCTCCTGCTGTATTACGGCGTTTTTGCGAAAGCCGGATTTACCCCGATAACTGTCGCCGTTATCAGCTTCGCGCTCAATGTTTCCGCGCATATCGCAGAGCTCCTACGTTCTGCATTGAACGCTTCCGACAAGGGGCAGGCAGAGGCCGCGCGTACACTCGGTTTCTCCGCGTGGACGACCTTCCGGCTAATAACTCTCCCGCAGGTAATACGCATTGCAAAACCGGTGTTCCAGTCCACTATCGTCAATCTGATACAGTGGACGAGCGTGGTAGGCTACATTACTATAACCGATCTCACCCGCGTGATAAACAACACCGCTTCACGCACGATGCAGCCGTTCCTCACTATCGCTATCGGTATGCTTATATACCTCGCAATAAGCTATATAATCTTCGGTATCTTCGCCCTTACCGATAAGATCAAGGAAAAGCGGAGGAAGGAAGTATGAGCCTGATAGAAGTCAAGGGACTGAAAAAGTCCTTCGGAAAGCTTGAAGTCCTCAAAGGCGTTGACCTTACCGTCGAACAGGGCGAGCGTATTGCGATAATCGGCGGTTCGGGCTGCGGAAAGAGCGTATTTCTCCGCTCGCTGTCACTTCTCGAAAAGCCCGACAGCGGTCAGATATTCATTGACGGTCAGGAGATCACAGCAAAGGGTGCAAAGGTCGATGAGATACGGCGCTGCATGGGAATGGTGTTCCAGAAGTTCCACCTTTTTTCGGAAATGGACGTTATGAAGAACCTGTGTCTTGCGCCGATGAAGCTCAAAGGAATGTCCCGTGAGGAAGCGGAGCACAAGGCTATGGAGCTTCTCTCGCAGGTAGGTCTTGCTTCCCGTGCGCACGCGTGGCCTACGGTGCTCTCCGGCGGACAGCAGCAGCGTATCGCGATATGCCGCTGCCTCATGATGGACCCGAAGGTGATACTCTTCGACGAGCCGACGAGCGCCCTTGACCCGACTATGGTGGGCGAGGTGCTGGCGGTGATAAGAATGCTCGCAAAGCGGGATATGGGTATGCTTATCGTTACCCACGAAATGAACTTTGCCCGCGAGGTAGCCGACAGAGTGCTGTTCTTCGCGGACGGCGGGATCTACGAACAAGGCACTCCGGACGAGATATTTGACGCCCCGAAACGCGAAAAGACCATAGCGTTCATCAACAAGATCAAGTATTTCAGCTATGACATAACCGAGCGCAGCTTTGACCTTATGAAGCTTCAGGGCGGCATACAGACCTTCGGCGAGAAGTACGGGCTGGACAAGAACCGTGTCTACCGCCTGCAGATCTGCTGCGAGGAGCTTATCTACGAGTTCCTTGAACACAGCTTCCCGAACGGCGAAGACATTTCTCTGCACCTCGACATTTCGTATGCCGAAGCCGACAGAACATCAAAGATCGTGATGAGCTGCGCAGGTGCGGAATACGACCCGTTCGCGCAGGAGGATCCCGGTCTCGGCGTAACTATCGTGAAACGCGTCGGGAAAACGGTGAGCTGCACCTACGAAAACGGCAGGAACAACGTGCTTGTGATACTGTAAACAAAAAACCGGCAGTCTTTTGACTGCCGGTTTCTGTTATTTCTTTAAGCCTACCATAACAAGTTTGTCGATATAATACGGCTCTGTGATGATAGTGCCGCCCGGCATATCACGTTTCTCTTGTTTTTCGCTTTCTGATCCGCCGTTATATATCAATATATTCTCAGTATCATCTGAAGTCGCAACTGTATTCCCTGACCACATCAGGATATTCTTATCAAAGTGGAGTTCATACCCAAAGATCTGTCGTACCTGATCTCTTGGGCTATTTTATTCAGCACTTCTATATTATCAAAGGAATACTCAAGGCTCTTATCGTAAACAGTGGGGTTGAATTCTTCTCCCATATCTCTTATAGAAATGACGATCTCATTGTTCTCGTGCCTCAGAACAACGTCGATCACATCATCTCTTTGGGTATTTGCCTTTACTATTCCGGTAAGCATCTCTTCAAGTGCAAGACAGGTCAGATTTGCCTTCGAGTTGTCTGTCCTGTCACTTACCCACGAGCTTGCTTTCTCTGACAGCTTAACTACATCGGCTACCGCCATATGTACCGTAAACTCATACC
>JAFZOA010000559.1 GCA_017550775.1 Ruminiclostridium sp.
CGAATACTGCAAGGAAAAGGGCGTTGAGGTCGCGTTCTCGGACGTGTTCCTGAAAGGCGGAGAAGGCGGCGTTGAGCTTGCGGAGAAGGTACTTTCGACCATGGAAGCTCACAAGGACGCGCACGCCTTCAAGCCGCTGTACGACGAGGCTCTGCCGATACGCGAGAAGGTGGAGATACTGGCGCGCGAGATATACCGCGCGGACGGGGTCATCTACACTGCACAGGCGGAGAAATCGCTGAAAAAGATAGAAGAGATCGGCATGGACAAGATGCCGATATGTGTGGCGAAAACGCAGTATTCGCTGTCGGACGACCCGGCAAAGCTCGGAAAGCCGACGGGGTTCAACATCACGGTACGCGACCTGAAAGTCTCATCAGGAGCGGGGTTTGTGGTAGTTTACACCGGCGACATCATGACCATGCCGGGACTTCCGAAGAAACCGGCGGCGTACAGCATAGATATAGACAATCAAGGTAACATAACAGGGTTATTCTGACCTCGGCTTGATGTACTGCGAAACAGAGCTTCACATCTCGCAGAAGCTGCGACGGCATCGTGCAGGCTCAGCATGCCAAACGGTCACCTCACTGCATCGTGCAACGGTGGCAGCGGCACCTAAAATTAAAATAACACTTCTTTTAAAATCTTTATGCAACTGATATACAACACGAACTCTCCCGAGGAGACCACCGGCGCTGCTCAGGAGTTTGCCTCGCTGCTTAAAGCGGGGGACGCGGTTCTGTACCGCGGGGAAATGGGTGCGGGCAAGACCTACTTCACCAAAGGCATTGCGCGGCACTTCGGCTACGGCGACCACGTCACGAGCCCTACCTTCACCATAGTGAACGAGTATGACTGCACACCGCCGGTATTCCACTTCGACCTGTACCGGCTCGCGGACTTCGACGAGCTGTACGCGACGGGGTTCTTCGACTACCTCGACCGCGGCGGGATACTGTGCGTCGAGTGGAGCGAGAACGTGCCGGAGCTTGAACACGAGCTTGAAAGCGTGTATATCGCCGAGATCGAAAAGACCGGCGAAAACTCGCGCACAATAACGATAACACGGAGAGAGTAAACTATGACCATACTCGGGATCGACAGCTCCGCCGTAAGCGTGGGAGCTGCCGTCTATACCGACGGCTCGCCTGTCGCCGCCGGCTTCATCAACAACCGCATAACCCACTCGCAGACCCTAATGCCCCTTGTGGAGGACATTCTCGACAACGCGCACCTCACCTTCGCGGACATCGACACCTTCGCGGTATCGGCGGGTCCCGGCTCGTTCACCGGGCTTCGTATCGGCATTTCCGCCGTCAAGGGCATGGCTTACGCGCTCGGGAAGCCGTGCAGAGCCGTCTCGACGCTTCACGCAATGGCGTACAACCTGACGCTGTTCGAAGGGGTAGTCTGCTCGGTCATGGACGCACGGTGCAGTCAGGTCTATAACGCTCTGTTCGCCTTGAAAGGCGGAGCTGTGACCCGCCTGTGCGACGACCGCGCGCTTAGTATCGGGGAGCTCCAGACCGAGCTCAGGGAGCGGTACTCCGACACCCCGGTGATGCTCGTCGGGGACGGCGCGGAGCTGTGCTACCGGAGCTTCGGCGGCGGGAATATCCACCTCTCCCCCGCCCCGCTCAGGCTGCAAAACGGAAGCGGAGTGTGCCTTGCGGCGGAGAGTTACCCGGATATAAGCGCGGCTTCTCTTATGCCGAGCTACCTGAGACGACCGCAGGCGGAACGGGAAAGACTCGCGAAACAAGCTATAACATAACATTCCCGCGTAAGCGGATTTACTACACAAAAAAGGAGTTGTTCACAATGGTTTACATCGGCTGCGACCACGGCGGCTACGAAATGAAGCTTGCCCTGATCGCATACCTGAAAGAAAACGGGTTTGACTACGAGGATATGGGCTGCGGCGGCGAGCCCGTCGATTACCCCGACATCGCGGAGGCGGTCTGCTCGAAGGTGCTTGAAAGCGCGGAGAACAAGGGCGTTCTGATCTGCGGTACCGGCATCGGCATCTCCATTGCCGCAAACAAGATACGCGGCATACGTGCTGCGATCGGGTACGACTGGTACTCGGCGAAATACACGAGGCTGCACAACGACGCGAACGTCATCTGCTTCGGCGGGCGGACTATGGGAATAGGCTCGGTGACCGAAGCTCTCGACGTGTTCCTGCACACTGAGTTTCAGGGCGGACGGCACGCTGTCCGCGTTGGAAAGATAACCGCACTGGAGGAAAAGAACCATGTACAATAACGAAAAGCTTCACATTCTCGACCACCCGCTCCTGCAGCACAAGATAACGCTGCTTCGCGACAAGAATACCGGCTCGAAGGAGTTCCGTGAGCTCGTCGAGGAAGTAACTATGTTCATGACATACGAGGCGACCCGCGACCTTCCCCTCAAACAGATCAAGGTGCAGACCCCGATCGCTATCGCAAACTCTAATGTCATTTCCGGACGTAAGGTCGCTTTCGTGCCGGTACTTCGCGCAGGCCTCGGAATGGTTGACGGCGCGACAGCTCTCGTTCCCGCGGCAAAGGTCGGACATATCGGTATCTGCCGCTCGGATAAGACACCCGACGATCTCCAGATATATTACTGCAAGCTCCCGTTCGATATCGAGGAGCGCGAGGTCATCATACTCGACCTTATGATCGGTACAGGTCATACCGCTGCGAAAGCGATCGAGGTAGTAAAGACCGCAGGAGCAAAGGCTGTCAAGGTGCTTTGCGTTGTCACCTGTCCCGAGGGTATCGAGTTCGTTCAGTCCAAACACCCCGATATAGACATATACTGTGGCGCACTCGATGACCACCTCAACGATGACCTCTATATCGTCCCCGGTATCGGCGACGGAGGAGACCGTATTTTCGGTACAAAGTGATCGGCGTTAAAACAGGTCACTGCTCTTACCTTTCTTTGCCTTGCCCATTTTAGCAGAGTCGTCGGGTGCCGTCAAGGGTCGTAAAATTTTTTTCGTCTTTAATAACTGGGACGAAAAAATTTTTACTGACGCAAGCGTCCCCCTTGACTGCACCCGCCGCCCCTGCTTAAGGGCAATCAGGCAAAGAAAGGATAAGAGTGCCGGGGAGCTTCACTACGAAAATTCATCACCTCTTCACAGACGGAGTAGCATAGCATAATAACGAACACTGTCTTCTCAGCTTTTCTCGTGACCGCGACCATACCCCCGACTGACCGGTATTGCAGAGCTTTCATATCGCTCCCACACTCTCAACGAGCTGAGCACACTACCGGTATTGCAGAGTTGTCATTTTGCTCCCACACCCTCGTCGAGTCGAGCACCCCGAATGGTATTGCAGAAGTAACAGGTGCGGCGCAGAGGGGCTGTTGAGGTTCGGAGAGATCTGTGGAGGATCGTGCGAAGACGACACATCTGCGCCTACGAGTTTTCGCCCTCTGTCGAGCGTATGTCAAAGAGCTTGCATAAACGGGAAAGAGCGAACCACGGCAAGCATACATCTTACGATCCTGACCGAAGACCGGAGCACTCCGGCAAGCTTCTTTGACGAAGCGAGACATGATTTCTTTGCTTACTTTCTGTATCAGACAGAAAGTAAGTCGCCACGCCGGAAGGGAGTAGGAAAGGTGTACCGGGCTTCCCTGCGGGCGAAAAGAACCAGAACTCTATAACACAATTCACATACAAAGGAGGTACATTCAGATGCACTGTACAAGAAAGATCACCGACGACCTCACCTTCGTCGGCGCAAGCGACCGAAAGCTGTCTCTCTTCGAGGCGGTCTATCCGGTTCCCGTAGGAGTTTCCTACAACTCCTACCTGCTCACGGACGACAAGACCGTGCTGTTCGACACCGTTGA
>JAFZOA010000560.1 GCA_017550775.1 Ruminiclostridium sp.
CGGCCTCAGCGAGCAGGTTTATCGCCTTCATCGTGGCTTTCTGGCCTGCCCCGTCGGCGTCGTATGAGATAACGACCTCTTCGGCGTAGTGCTTCATCTTGTTTGCCTGCTGGGGGGTTATCGCGGTGCCGAGAGTGGCTATCGCGCAGTCAAAACCCGCCTGGTTGAGCGAGATAACGTCCATATACCCCTCACAGAGGATAAGATATTTTTCTTTGGTGTTTTTTGCGAAATTGAGCGAGAACAGGTTATCGCGCTTGTGGAAAACAAGCGTCTCGTCGCTGTTCAGGTACTTTGCGGGAGCGTCTTTTTCGAGAGTCCTCCCGCCGAACGCGATGACGTTTCCGCGGATATCTATTATCGGGAACATCACACGCCGTCTGAATTTATCGTAAACGGAGTTATTGCGCCTCGCAAGGAGCGCACCTTCCTCCATTTCGTCGTCGGTATAGCCCTTCTGGCGAAGGAAGTACTGAAGGTTGTGCCAGCCATCAGGCGCGAACCCGAGACCGTACTTCTTTATGGTGGCAGGGGTAAGCTGACGCCCGGCGAGATAGTCGAGACCCTCTCTGCCCTCGGGCGAGAGCAGAACGTCGCGGAAATACCGCGCGGCCTCGCGGTTCATCGCAAGGAGCCGTGTGCGCTTCTTCGCGCCGCCGTCGTCCGTATCATCGGGCATAGAGAGCCCGGCGCGTTGTGCAAGATACTTGACGCTGTCGATATAGTCGAAGTGTTCTATAAGGCGGATGAAATTGATGACATCGCCGCCCGCCCCGCAGCCGAAGCAGTAAAAGCTCTGCGTCTCGGTGTATATGTGACAGGACGGTGTCCGCTCGGAATGAAACGGGCAGGAACAGACATAATCTTTGCCCGCGCGCTTGATTTCGACATAAGAGGACATCACGTTCACTATGTCGTTGCTCGCCCTGAGGGCATCAAGAAAGCTCTCCGGCAGTTTCCCCACCTGCTCACACCCCTTTTAGATTTTTAAAAGACCTCAGCGTCTGTGCACAGGCTTTCCGGTACGTCACGATCCGGATCTGCGGCGAAGCCGCTCCGTAATTGTGCATTGTGCATTCTGAATTATGCATTCAGATCCTGATCCATTGTTTGGGAATGCACAGCTCCTTAAAGAGGTCGATAGCGTATTCGTCGGTCATACAGCTTATGAAGTCGCAGACCGCCATTTCAAGCCCGTCCTCCTCCGCAAGCCGGATATAAAGCTCCGGAAGCGCGTCCTTGTTGTGCATATAATGATCGAAAAGGTATTCGACGATGTGACACGCCTTGTCCTTTTCGCGATTGGTGACTGCTGCATAGTAAACCGAGTCGAACATGAACCGGCGAAGCTCGTCGTGGGCTTCCCTTATCGGCTCTGAGTAGGTTATCTCGGTGCCGCTGTTCGCGATTATATCGGCGACGAGCGTGGTTATGCGCTTGCTTTTCGAGTCGCCGAGAGTCTCGATGACATGCCGCGGCATATCCCGCGGGTCAAGCACGCCGCCGCGCACCGCGTCCTCAATGTCGTGATTGAGATAGGCGATCTTGTCGGCAAACTTCACGACCATGCCCTCAAGCGTGTCCGCGGTCATATTGGTATGGCAGAGTATGCCGTTCTTTACCTCTGCGGTAAGGTTCAGCCCCTTGCCGTTGCGCTCGATCTTCTCAACAACGCGCACGCTCTGCTTGTAATGGCGGAAATCCCCGGCGGGATAAAGCTTCTGCAGCATTCTCTCGCCGTCGTGTCCGAACGGGGTATGCCCGAGGTCGTGCCCGAGAGCTATCGCCTCGGTTAGATCTTCGTTGAGCCGCAGTGCGCGGGCTATCGTCCTCGCTATCTGCGAGACCTCAAGCGTGTGCGTAAGGCGTGTGCGGTAGTGATCGGATTTCGGGATAAGAAACACCTGCGTTTTATGCTTTAACCTGCGAAAGGCGTTACTGTGGATTATCCGGTCGCGGTCGCGCTGAAAGTCTGTGCGTATATCGCACGGTTTCTCGTATATATTTCTGCCCTTGCTGTTTTCGCTGAGACAAGCGTTTTCGGACAGTATCTTCTTTTCGTTTTCCTGTGTTATTTCTCTCGGTAACATTTTATCTCCGTAAATATAGGTCAGCGAAGTACCTTTGAATTTCGTCACGATTCAGATAAGTCTGCGAAGCAGACACCGCAATTCTTAATTCTTAATTCATAATTCTTAATTAAAATCAATATATTGCGTCCGGGTACAAAAACCCACCATAGATATATACAAAATCCCCTTCCGTTTTACCTCTTTTTCGGAAAGGGATTTTTAATTTTCGGCATTTTTACTAAAATCAAATTCTGTTTCACCAAGATTTTGTATATTTATACTTCCGCCGCAGATATCGGTAAGCTCCGAAGTGAACGCGTCCACGTTCCCGACCGGGATATAAAGCGTTATCGTCACATCCGCACCGAAATCCTCGTTCTGCACGCGGACATCATAGCTTCCGAGCGTCCGCCCTATC
>JAFZOA010000561.1 GCA_017550775.1 Ruminiclostridium sp.
GAAGGAACAGAACACTGATCGCTGACATCACCCCATGAATGACTGCCGGGATAAGAACCGCATATCCGAGTATCTTCGATACCATCGGAAAATAAAAAAACAGTAAATGAGCTACTGCCTGATACACAACATGTATCAGGAACATCAAACAAGTGAATAATGACAGAATGGCATTGTTTTTCTTCAAATTCATCATCATTAGTAAAAACCTGCAAGAAATGCACTATTACCGGTAAACATGATAAGATATATTCAACCTATCATCGACCGTCACCATTCCGATTATATTCTTCCCGTATGACACAACGGGCGGAACAAATAAAAGATCTGCAAGCCGGTATTTGCCATACTCTGTTCGGATGTCGGCTCGGGTTAGATTTGTAATGCTGATGTCCTTCGTATTATGTCCGTAGCCGAGCAATCTTGCAAGCTTTGCGGAAACATCGCTATGGAAATATCCCGCAAATTCAAGATTTACAGCGTCAATAAGCGTAGGGTCGAACTCGCTCATAAAACGAAGGATAAAGTATTTGAAACCGGCATTTTTCAGCTTTTTCTTCATTATTTTGTCGATGACTTCAGCGTTTTCAATAAGCGTTTTATTCGCTTCATATCTGTATTTGACCGATATGCCCGTAGCTTGATTGCTCATGGTTCTGTTGCCGTCGATCCTGCCGTCGACCGCAAGTCCTATGTCCTGAACCCGCGATATGCTCTGCATCATCTCGGCGATAGTATAAGATGTAAAACCAAACCCGCCTGTCTTGCAAGTCTTCAGTTTTTCCTGAAGTTCGCTGCCTTCGGTCACCTCATTTCTTACAGACGTGCTGTGTGTCTGCCAGAACTTTTCGTATGCCTTTGACATATCATCAAAGTCAAACACTCTACGCTCTTTCTGCCATTTCCTGTTATAGCTTTTCACCAGCCATTTGGCTAATAAAGGCAGCTTCGCATCTTTCGGCAACGTTTTCCTGTCAAGAAGAATGATCTTGCGGTATTCGCTTTTTTCCCCGTTAAGGCATTTCAAAAACGCCTCGATAAAATACATAAGTGACTTACCGTCACCGCCAAGGTGGTGCATCAGAAAACACATTCTCATAACATCGCTGTCTGTACGTGAAACAAAACAACGCAGGAATTCTCCGTCCTCAAGCCTAAACCTAATGCGTTCCTGCTCGCGTATCAAATCGGAAAGTTCGAATTTTCTAAAAACTATGCTGTTTTGAGGCAATGCGCAGCTATCGTAAAATGCGTCGCCGCTGTCTTCAATAACAACCTTGGAGTTCAGTATCTCAAATGATGCGACCGCTTCATTGAATGCCGCAACAAGTTCATTCTCAGTAGCGGTTCCGCTCAATGTTGCTTGTATCGCAATCATCATATTCACATCGAAAAGGTCGCCGCGTTCTGTTTCAATCCTATACATAATCCTTTATCCCGTTCAGCCATATTTTCATTATCCACTTATGCGGAAGGATTTTGCTGAGTATGTGTTCGTACTTCACAAACAAGGAGCATACCGACATATCCTTACCCTTTGCGGAATCTCTCATAGCCTGCACAGCTACGCGGTTAGCGGAGACGAGTCCGGGGAACTTCACAGGCTTCCCTTTGTATTCCTTTTGCAGCATTTCCGTGTCTATCCAACCCGGACAGACTGCCGTACAGATTATGCCTTTATTCCTCAGTTCTACATTCAGAGCGCGGGTGTATGATCGGACAAACGCCTTACTTGCGGCATAAAGATTGATATACGGCACCGGTTGGAATGACGAAGCTGATGATATGTTTAATATCCGCGAACCCGACGACATAAACGGGATAGCGTGACTGCACAGCAAGCAAACCGCCTTGCAGTTTATATCGATCTCGTTCACGACATCATTGTCATCAAACCCGATACTTTCTCCCATTTTACCGACTCCGGCATTGTTTATCAGAAGTCGAATGTCGGGTTTTTCATTTTCAATAAGTACGCATAGTCCTGAAAGATCATCGGCATTTGCAAGGTCGCACCGAACTGGGCGTATCTTGTCCCCGAATTCTGCTTTCAGATTATTAAGTCTGTTCTCATTCCTCGCTACAGCCCATATCTCGTCAATGTTTTCTTTGAGGATCTCGCTAACAAATTCGCATCCGAGACCACCTGTCGCGCCTGTTACAATCGCGATTTTCATAATGCTTTCCACCATCCCAAGTCGATTTATTTAAGATAATTTCAAGATAATTCTTATATGTCAGAACAGAATCCAACAATTTCATTCTTTCTCGGTTCGACATCCGCCTTGTATTCGACAGACGTCAGTCCCAAGTGTCCCATACACTCTATCTCAAGGTGTCCATAGAAGTGTTCTATGCTACTGATAATCCTTTCGCATTCCGGCATGTTCGGACCGGTTCGGAGAGCTATAGC
>JAFZOA010000562.1 GCA_017550775.1 Ruminiclostridium sp.
CGGTCATCTCGCAGCCGCACGCCCTGCTCCCGCCGTCCTCGGACTGCTTTGCTTCAAGTGAGAAGTCCATGATGTTAAGCTCGGCGGTCACGATGTGTGAGTCGGTCACGCCGGTAAGGTCAACGATCCTGCTGAGCGGCACGGAAGCTTCCATTACCTCCGCGGACATATCCCCGTCGCCGTTTCTTGTCAGGTACAGCGCCTTTATGTTCGCTTCACCCTTCACCACCACCTTATCCGCTATCACCTTGGTGTCGGTGACGGAAGCGGTACATTCCGACGACACCACGGCGGTCATCGTCCCGCCGGAGCCGGTCACGATATCCTCGCGGACTATGTACTGCGAACCGCCGCAGAGCCGCTCGTCGCAGATGTCCACAGTCCCGGTGCTCACCTGGGTCCCCATGCCTTCGACCCCGCAGAGAAGCTCGCTCTCATACGCCCCGCTCACCTTTATTTTCAGGCTCACCGCCCCGCGAATGTCGATGCGTCTTCCGCTCACGGCGCGGGCTGTGCAGTATTCCGCCGACGGGAAGATATTCACCGTCGGGTCCTTCACCGCCCGGGAAAGCTCCACGGTCTTCGTGTAGGTGTACTTCTGATCCACCACGTTGATGTCCGTGCTGTTCTCACCGAGATAAAGCACTCTGATGTACACCACCCCGTCCACGGTGAGCTTTGCGTCGGAAACGCCGTAGGACGCTACCCGCGGGTCAAGCGTACAGCCGAGCAGCCGGAATACGTCGGGACAGTAGTCCGGCAAGACGTGTTCAAGCTCTATCCCCTGCTCTGTCTGTCCGTCGAACACGGTCTCGGTGAGCAGTACCGGCTCTTTATCGAGTTTAAGTTCCATAATATACCTCCGCTTATTATTGAGCATGAGCGCACCGTTTTCTCACCGGACGGCCTGTTTTTCACCCCGCCGGATAAAACGTCACATAATACCGAACATGCCCTGTCACAAGAAATATATTCGGAAGATGTCCGTATTATGCAGCCGATATTGACAAATCCCCCGCGTGATGATACAATATAGTACGGAGTACGGAAAAATTTTTCCCGTACCGCGCGACCAAACCCGCCAAAAACACGTCTATATGGTAAAAGGGCGCAGTATTATCACCCTTCACACAATTCAGGAGGACAAGAACATGAAAAACAGGATAAGAGTCATTGCCGCTGCACTTGCGGTATCGGCAGCCATGACAGGCATCACATTCCCGGCAGCGGCGGCGAAGGGTACCGACGATACCGAAGCTTCCGCAGGCAAGCAGTACGTCTCCGTTGTAGGCGGCTGGACGGTGAACGAGGGGTCTGTTGCCATGAGCAGGAACCCGGCAGCAAAGAACGCCTTCAAAAAGGCGGTAAAGGGATATTCCGGGACGAGCTTCACGGCTCTCGCATTCCTCGCGAGCCAGGTGGTCGCGGGGACGAACTACTGCATACTTTGCAGAGCAACCCCCGACGGTAAGAACGCCGACCCCGAGATAAGGCTCATGTACATATACGAAGACCTCAAAGGCAACGCGACGATAACCGGCTTCCGCACTCTCATCGGTAAGCAGCTCATGGGCGGCTACACCGCGAACACCGGCAAGACCGCGATAGGAAGCAACAAGGACGTGAAGAAGGTATTCGACAAGGCTCTGCGTGAGCTCGTGGGAGTTGAGTACACTCCCCTCTCCTACCTCGGGAGCCAGATAGTCTCGGGTACGAACTATCTTGTTCTCTGCCGCAGTCGGGTGGTATATCCGGACGCGCCCTATTACTTCTCGCTGGTATCCGTGAACAAGAGTCTCACCGGCAAGGCTTCACTCGTGGATATCGAGAGACTTTCGCTCGGTCAGACGGACGAAGACCTCAAAGCCGAGGAGGAAGAGGCGGGCGGCTCCGACTACATGGGGAACCCGTGGAGCGAATACGAGACCGTCGCGAAAGCATCGAAGGCGGCGGGAGTGAGCTTCAAGGCTCCCGACTCGATAGGCAAGTACACCGTCACAAACATCATGGCGATGAAGGGCATAGTTGAAGTAAACTACTCCAACGGCAAGAATGAGATATGCGTGCGCAAGGGAGATACTCCCGACGACATCTCCGGCGACTGGGAGATCTACGACGTTGAGAAGCAGGTCAAGGTCGGCAAGACTTCCGTTACGCTCAGGATCACCGACAACAAGGTCTACGGCGCGATCTGGGACAACGGCAAGCAGAGCTGGTCGTACTACATCAGCGGCGGCACCACCCGGAAGACCGCCCTCAGCCACATAAAGCAGCTCATCGGCAAATAAAGGAACATAAAAAAATCCCCGGCATCATGCGAACGCACAATGCCGGAATTTTTTTATAATTGTAGATCGTCAATCCCTTTCATGTATCACATTAAAGGAGCGTTCTTCCTCCACGCCGTTGACAACGATGCGTATGCGGCTTTTGTCGATCGTCACGTTGTCGTCCCTGGCGAACAGAGCCGTGTTGACCTTGTTGCGAAGTTCTGCCTTAACGTCGGAGTTCCCGATGCTTATGAAGGTGTCCTCGTTGAAGCCGCCGAGAGCTATCGCCTTTATGCCGGAGCCTGTGGTCTTGACCGAGGAATCCCGAACGAAGATGCGGGTGCTTCCCTCGGTGGCGCCGATACCGGTAAGGCGTTCCGCGTTGATGCAGAACACGGCGCTCGAACGTATGATATTCGCGGTACATCCGGAGCCGGTGACGGTACCCACAGA
>JAFZOA010000563.1 GCA_017550775.1 Ruminiclostridium sp.
GAATACATTGAGGCATTTTACAACACAGTCAGAATTCATAGTCACTGCGGATATCTTTCTCCGGATGACTTTGAAAAATTATACAACAAATCTCTTGTTTCTGATCTCAGACTTGTCAGTTGATACGATTTGGTCTGTTTATCCCTTTGCGTTTACTCGGGTCATATCGTACATTGTCGAAGCAACAGTCGCTTTAATTCGTGTGTCCATAGCCGCAGTATTTATCGCCATTCCGCCCCAGCCGCAGATTCCAAGAATGCCTATCCTGTCGGGGTCAACATTGTCCTGTACGGAGAGAAAGTCAACCGCCGCCGAGAAGTCCTCGGTGTTGATGTCGGGTGAAGCCACATATCTCGGTTGACCACCGCTCTCGCCGGTGAAAGAGGGGTCAAAAGCTATTGTCAGAAATCCGTGTTCCGCAAGAGTCTGTGCGTACAGTCCCGAACACTGTTCCTTGACAGCTCCGAACGGTCCGCACACAGCTATCGCAGGGAGCTTTCCGCCTGCATTCTTCGGCGTGTACATATCCGCCGCAAGTGTTATTCCATAGCGGTTATGGAATGTTATCTTCTTATGATCGACCTTGTCGGATTTTGGGAAAGTCTTGTCCCATTCCTGCACTAAAGTGAGCTTTTCTTCTGTCATTTTCCGGTACCTCCGTCTGTCTGTTTTCTGATGTTATAGGTGAAATAGTCAAGGCAGTCGATACGCCGGTCGTATTCACGAACACGGTCGAGAAGCGACTTTCTGTGAGCTGCGATAACCTTTTCAAGCGCCGCATACTGAGCGCTGTCAATCATTTTCAGACATTCGGAAATGCTCTTTTCGTCCATTCCGGCATCGGAAAGATTTTCCGTGATTATCGCTGTTCTGTCGTTCGCTTCTGCCATGATCTCACCCCTCGCTTTCTGTATTTTCAGTATAACACATTTCGCCTCAAATGTAAAATATCTATTTGTAATCGCTTGCCATTCTTGACAGGAATGACAAAATCGGTTATAATGGTGATAGCAAATATCGGAGGTGTGCTATGGAAATACGGGTATTACGCTACTTTCTTGAAATAGCGAGAGAAGAAAATATGACGCGAGCCGCAGAAAAGCTGCATATATCACAGCCGTCGCTTTCAAAGGAGATAAAGAAGCTCGAAGAAGAACTCGGTCACGATCTGTTTGTCCGCACCAATAAAAGTATGCACCTCACAGACGAGGGAATGCTCCTGCGCAAGCGTGCCGAGGACATTCTGTCAATGACGGACAAGACCATTGAGGAATTCAGCCAGCTCGACAGCATAACGGGGGGCGAGATACGCATAGGCTGCGCCGAAAGCTATCTGATAAAGCACCTTGCGCAGAGTATCAGGTCGTTCAAGGAACAGTACCCGAACTTCGTGTTTCATATTTTCAGCGGTGACACTGACCCTGTCGCGGAGCGCCTTGACCGCGGACTGCTTGACCTTGCGGTGATCGTAGAGCCGCCGAATCTGTCAAAGTACAACTATCTGAACGTTCCCGGATGTGACAAATGGGGAGTTGTAATGCTGCGGGACTGTCCGCTTGCCGCAAAGCCGGAGATAACCTTCGATGACCTATACGGGCTTCCGCTGTTTTGCTCGGAGCAGTCTATAAAAGCAGATTTCCCGCGCTGGTGCGGAGAAAATATCGACAAGCTCAACTTTGCGGGAACATTCAATCTGTCATATAACGGCTCGATATTTGTCAAGGAGGGGCTCGGCTATCTTCTGACCTTTGAGCATCTTATAAATACGAGTGAAGAAAACGGACTTTGCTTTCGTCCGATAACTCCGGCGCTTGAAACGAAGATGTACATTATCTGGCGCAAATATCAGGTTTTCTCGCCTATTGCGGAGTTGTTTGTGAAAAGACTTAAAAAAACGTTTTAATTAGTAAAATTAATAAAAGCAGTCGAAAACGGCTGCTTTTTGCAATAATATTTCAACAGGATGAAGTACGATTTCATCGTATCTCCACGACCTTATCCGGTTTCAGCACCAATAAACAGTCGCAGTCCCAGCTGTACAGCGAATAGGTGAAGTCTCCGCTGTTCCGCAGCTCTATCGCGTCGTATTCCACGGACAGCTTCTCAAAGTCGAGATAACACCACGAAGAAACATACTCACCATTCATATAGTCAAACTGTGGTATATCGTCCTCGGGTAGCTTCCCGGGATACTCCCACGGGTGAGTTTTCGGCAGCGGAACAAGGTCGGAAAGCGCGGAGATCGTCAGAATACGGGCTTCCGGAAGTGTAAAGCGGAAGAAAACGCCGAGTTCATCGGTTTTGTAGTCGTTTTTCCGGCACCAAGCCGCCCAGCCTGACGGGTCATTGTCACGGCTCGCCCACAGACCGGTACCGTCCGCTGGCTTCGGGAGCCTATCCATGTTCCGGACTGGAATGAACAGAGATTTGTCGAAGTGAGGGGAGCCGTAGTGGCTATATATCACGGAATCGCTTTTATTGGTTAAAGTGTTTTGGCTGTCCATTATCTCACCTCGCGTTTTTTAAAAAAATTTACAATGCTACTAAAAGTTGCAAAAAAATAAGAAAAATCAAGAAAAAATTGGTAAGCGGTGTGTCCATTATCCGCAGGTGTGTCCAAGGTGTGTCCAAAACCCCAAAATGGGGTTAAATTTTTAGTTGCATAAGCAAAGAATAAAACCGCTCAACCCTATTGGTTAAGCGGTTTGTTTTGGTTGCGGAGATAGGACTTGAAATCCCAAGATGACTTTTTGCAGATTGTTGCAAAGTGCCGTAAACGCAGATATAATGCGGGTTCTCCGCTGCCAACCGAAACCGTCTCGTGGCATTTTTAAGTCACTTTTTGTAAAATTAATGTCCAAACAATGTCCAAGCCGCAGCACATATCTGTTTATTATCTAAATATTATTTTGGAGGATTAACAAGATGAACAACATACTTAACAAGCTCTACTACGGAGAAATATGCCCGTGCGAGAAGCCAGCACCTAACACCAAGCGTTTCGCAGATAATCGCGAGCAGATATGTTCCACCGAGAACAAGCTGCTTGAACTGTTTCCCAAATGTAAGGAACTGCTCGACACCTATACCGACGCTCTACATATAGAAGCACAGTTAGAGTGCGAAGCAGATTTCGAGCGTGGTTTCCGTCTCGGCGCAGCAATAATGCTCAATATAATCAACGAATAATCATCAGCCGCTTGTCAGTCATTGGCAGGCGGCTTTATCTTATCCAAAAGCTCCCGCGGGGAGAGAAAAGGCACATCGGATCTTGCATAGTCTTTCTGATTCCGCGTGACAATGCAATCTGCACCTATACGCTTTGCCGTCTGAACCATTACAGCGTCCTCGTAATCGGTGACCGGCGAAGCTATCGCTCCGTGACAGTCTACCGAATAAGTATCCTCGACATCAAAGAGAATGAACAGCTTGCCGAGCAGCTCACGCGCAGCTTCCTCGCTATGCAGGTTTTTCCGCATAAGATAGTATATGTCGGTTATTGATTTTGCTGTTAATATTCCCGTGATCGTATGATCGGACACAGCGTTGACGAGCTTCATAGCGTCCACATAGAAAGGCTCGCGTCTTTGCAACACATCTATAACAATGCAGGTATCAAAAACTACTTTCATAATTCAGCCGCCTTCATATCTCTGGACTGTTCAAGTGTAATGTCGGCAGGCACAGCGCCGAGCAGCGACTCCGCGATCTTCCGTCTGTCGCTTTTGGTATTCGAGAGCTTCATAACAACGTCGCCGTCGAGCTGAATGAACAGATCTTCTGTCTTGGCTAATAGGATATACTGCTCGATATTGGCTTTAAATTCACTAATTGAGATTGACATAACGATACCCTCCTTTTTTTCTTTTCTTTATTATAGCACAATATAATCAAAAATACAATACACCGGTAGGATATACCGTTAATTAATTAAATTCCAAACTAGGTCTTTCCTGTTGACAATCCCTTTTTACCTTTTCGGGTATCTTTCCAAGAAAATAGTCTTCAAGATAATTCCATATTTCCTCACTTGTAAAGTCGTTTTCATACAGATATGTCAACATCTTTACAGAAATAAGGTGACGATCCGCAACTCCGTCTAAGAGTTTATTCTTATAGCTTGCCGGCTTATTCTTTATATTCCGTAAACTTTGGATCTGGTTAATGTAAATATAAAGCTGGCTGTTTGCACCACCTATCATATTGAATGATAGAACATCAATTGCTTCAAGAACGCCTAGGACGACGTTAACCTCTTTGACATTTTTTCTTCCGTCATTGATAAGGTATAATTCTCCGCCTTCAACTTCGGAAGATATAGTATTGTACAGCCGTCGTACCCATTCAAAGTAGGAATTGACAGCAACTTGAAACTGATATTTGGTTACTCCTGTATTTGTAGTGTTCTCTTTTGCTATGGGCTGCGGATTATTTGCAAACTTTTTCCGATAGGAATTCATAGATGATACAACGACTTCGCAAATTGATCGTGCTTTATACTTGGTAATTTTATCATCTTGCAAAGCGTCAGCCATTTCATCAATGGATGTGTATTCATTAGATACCACTTTTTTGTTTACAAACGATTTTATATTTTCCCATATTCTCGAAAAAATGCTTGAATAATCATCGGCAAAATTGATTTCAACACATAATGCCGGATTAATATTTATTTTATTTACCAAATCTAACTCAGGGTCTTTTGAATACAGTAAATATTTGAATTTTGGAAAAGAAAATGTGGAATAGTCTTTCTTCCAAATCATATCAAGCATTACTCGACAAATATGTTTTTGACTGTTTATTTCTTCAAGACATTCGGGATATTTCTTTTTCAACCTTAACTGATCTTTTTCGCTTATTTCAAAGAAACCTTGTGAAAATAGAGGAATAGGTCTTACATTAATGGGCGAAAATCCTACACGGCTTTCAAAATCTTTCTGTATTATTAGTAGTGCGGTTTTAACTTTGTTTATATTATCATCTTCATCGCTGATTGGATTACCAAAAATATATGTGAAGTTTTCAGCATCAAGTAACATTGCATTTCTTTTTTTGGTAAAATTTTTTCTCCTTCCGTTTTTCAACCCATTGTAATATAATTCAATTATTTTGTTTATTACTTCAATAAGCTGATACTTTTTTATTGTTGACAACCCGTGCAGCCTGTTAATATGCTTGAAATCTCTTGTGTCATACTTGTAATATGCCTCACCGGTCAAGGTTTCCTTTCTTGCCGCACGTCCTATTTCTTGTACATAATCACAGACATTTCCGGTAGGGGCAAAATGAACGATAAGCTCAATGTCGTTTATATCTATTCCCATACCAAAGGCTTTGGTAGCAAGCATCACAAGTTTTTCTTTATTATAAAACTTTTCATAGCTTTCGAGCTTTTGATCTTTTGTTAAGGAGCCGTGGTATTCTGCTACATTTGACACCATACCAACTGCGCTTAGATATTCGTAACACCTGTTGATCAACGCGACCGTTGGAAAATAAATGAGTGTTTTCTTATTGGTTATCATCGAGCGTTTTATAATCTTTTGTATCATCTCCAATTTATCAAGCTCATATTCATTTCTTTCGCTTTTTTGTTTCTGCTGTTTTTCGATTCTGATCTGTATATCATTTCGCTTAATATATCCGAGATAGGTAATAGGATCTATCATATGTAGACTGTTTATAGTCTCAGTATACATATCTTCTAAGCCGTGATATATAGCTGTTGCAGTAAATGTCGCAATAACAAAAGCGCGACCTTTCTTTTTAAGCTGGTTTTTTCTTAAGCTCTGAATATGATCGCCTAAATACCAATAATCAGGTCTGAACTGCTTTCCCCACGTCGTCACAATGTGCGCTTCATCTATGACTATCATCCCTATAGTTCTGTCCCCGATAAGCTGAACAACATCACTCCTGCTCAGCAATGTTTCCGGAGAGAGATAAAGAATATGGCACTCTCCCGTGGCTACTTTCTCTGTGATTTCTTCTTTTATTATAGGAGAAATATCAGAATTAATAGTTTCGGCAGCCTTATAATTTTTCAATTCAAGGTTTTTAACCTGATCGTTCATCAAGCCGATAAGCGGAGATATTACGATTGTAAGAAGATCATATTTTTCAGCAAGATAAATAGCAGGTATCTGAAACATAACAGATTTTCCTGCACCTGTCGGTGCAGTTACAAATATATCTCTGTAACTTGTTTCAGACAACTCACAATTCTCGACCTGTTCAACTATATTTGAGATTATCTTTTCTTGTGACACTTTTATTACCGATTTTTCCCCGGTTTCCAGTTTATTAGTGTCATATACAGAAAGTTCACGGTAATCTGAATAGCCCCAATACTTATTTAGAATACAAGTAAACTCATCTCTATGTTGGAAAGAAGCAACATTTTGTTCAGTTTGTAGGATAAAAACATCTTTAACATCAGACCAGTAATGCACAACAAGTTTTATGTGATCTGTAAGGCGATATTTATCACCGATATAGTTGCTTATTCTTATAGTTAATGCTTGTTTATCATTTAACAGTTCCTTAATAAAGCAGACATAGTCTGATTCTTCTACAATATCTAAAAATTCATTAGATTGTTCAACATTTACCAAAGGATCGTTTACCCGATCAAATAGATTAAGAATAGTAATTTTATCATTTTGAAGTATATTCTCATCACAATATACACCAACAATTCCGCCTTTGGTTTCATTTAACCCAACAAAAGCGGAAATAATCTCTTCAATATCTCCGATATCTGTATCATCATTTTCTGTATCTTCTGTTTCAGTAAAATGAGTTAAAAGTCCTTTTATAGTCTTATCTGAGCACCTTAACTCTAATGGATATTGTTCAATAAAGAGATTGTTGTTAATAATACATACCGCAGAATATTGTGACAGCATAAAATCGCTCAACAGTAAAAACTCTTCATATGTACAGACATTTCTATTGCCTGAAAGGGCAAAGAAATACATAAGTTTATTTTCGACAAGATTATCAAGGTTTATTTCGCTACATTTCTCCGGTATAATATAATCTGCAGGAATGCCTTTTAGTACAATCAAAGTCTTTTTATCTATATCAATACAGCTAATTTTATCATCAACTTTTCTTTTTAAAATATCATTCATCTGCAATTACTCCGTCATAAAAATCTTTCAATTTACTACTTCTTGTCCAATGTTTCAATTTGCGAAGAGCCTTAGCTTCTATTTGTCGTACCCTTTCTCTGGTAACTCCATATAGCTTCCCTATTTCTTCTAATGTATAGATATTACCGTCTATAAATCCAAATCTAAACATTATTATCTTTTTTTCTTTTGGATTTAAGGTTGATAACACTTTATCTATTCTCTCTGAAAGCATCAGATTGTCTACTTCATCTTCAACAGAAGGCGAGTCATCGTCCCGGATGAATTCTTCAAGTTCGGTTTCTTGTTCCTCTCCGACCGGAATGTTTAGTGATGTACACTGCATAAATTGCTGCCTGATCGAAAGCAAATACTTGACTTCTTCAACCGGGATTTGAAGTTCATCACTTATTGCAGTCATTCTTTCTTCATAGCTCAAATTCTGCGAATCAAAGGTAGCATCAAGTTTCGTAACTTTTGCTACTTTTTCAACTATATGTACCGGTAACCTAATAGTAAATCCAGTATTGATTGATTCCCGCACTATATAACTTATTATCTTTGGCGTAGCATAAGTGCTGAAAGCTGTGTCCCTGCTAAGGTCAAAGTTTTCGGCAGCATCAATCAGCCCCATATATCCAGCCTGCTCTAAATCTTCAATATCCAAGTCGCTACCATAATATCCATAGTATGATGCTGCATATTTGCTTACAAGTCTCTGATTCTTTATACAAATATCTTGTTTTGCCTGCATATTACCTTGCTGAATAAGCGCACACAACGTTGCGTTTGATTGTTTTACAATTTTATTAATATGTATTATTTCAGAGCTGCTTGTGGTATCTTTAAAAATATTTTCGTCGTATAAAATGCTGAAATTACCATCATCATTGTCATCGGGAACGAGAGAACCATCAGCTCTTCCTACTACTGGAATGCCATCTAACGAATCTGCAAGTTCGATACCATAAGAGTACAGTTCTTCAACTATTTCGTACTGTTGTTTTCTTGAATAATCTGAAAAAGCAATGTCAAAGCTATCATAAGTCATAAACCCGTTTTTTGAGTACGGTAATGCCTTTTGATAATACTGGTACCCTAAAGAATCATCTTCCTGTTCTTCGTATGAATCAACTAATTCTATACCTTTATCAGAAAGTAATGATGTAATCTCGTACTGTTCTTTTGGCGATAATATGTCACTGAAAATGTTATCAAAATCATCGTAAGTCAAAAGCGTTCCCTTTAAATATGGTTTTATCATTGAAAGAATGATGTTTTCGTTCATATTATCGCCTCCTTTCCAAAAGTCCTTTTGTCAATTATATCACAAATAGCCATAAATATCAATAGCTTAACGAAAACATTTGATCATTTCGTACAAAAAGCTACAAGCAAAACGCTATATCAAAATAGTATCACAAAAGCGCTATAATATCAAGAGGATTTCAATGATCTGTCCCGTTATTGAAACATATAAAGTAAAAAACAATCTAATGTGTATCTGATTTGATAGAATAGTAGTAATCTGCCACACCGATAATGAATATTGCGCATCTTACTAATCCCGTTTTTCTTCCCGGGTTCGTCCATTCTCATAACAGGTACAGGCAACAATAAGTCACATTGACCGGAATGGCATTCGCGCGATAGCGTGACAAACGTGACACCAGCCCTCAATCCCGCTCTCCGAACGGTTTTTCGCTGTCACGCTCCCCCGTGACAGTCGCGTGACAGCCGTAACACCGCGCACCACCGGGAAATCACGCCCGAGTGACACCGTGACAGCGTGACAGCCATAACAGACCACGGAGCCGGCAGTAATAAAGTCCACCAACTCCGTGAATAAAAGCTATCATTTTTGTGCTTGGAGCTACCTCGCCTTTGTTACTTTCTGCGAAAGTAACGCAAAGGTACTTTTGACAGTTCGCGAGCTCCTATCAAAAGTCCCTTTGCGCCAGCCGTTCCCTCTGGACTCCCTTATGGCAGGAAGCCATAAAGAAGCTCTCCAAAACGCCGCAAGGATGCGGCGATTAAAGAGAGCTTCAAAATGCACGCCTCTGTAATCTGGGGCGGCAAGGAAGCGGCTAACGCCGCGCGTCGTGACAACAGAGTTGTCACATCTGTCACGCTGTCACACGTCACGCAAACCTGAATCCGGTATCGTGCCGTGAGCGTGACAAGAAGATCGGCTACCGCCGAACGACAGCAGAACTGTCACGCTGTCACACCGCCGTCACATCATAGCGTGACAGCTTAAACCCGCACAGCGAACGGAATTGAAACCCACTGTCACGATTGTCACATTGTCATGGGAAATATATATATCACTTATCCCCCGCAGCATAGGTCAGAACGCTCGCTTTCTTCGCAAGCTTCTTCTCGCGTTCCTGCGTACACTCTTTCAGCTTGTCGAGCGCGTCACCGACATCTGTCTTTCCGCGCTCAACGTCGCGTATCAGCCGGTCACGCTTGTCGCGTATCTCTTCCTTGTAGTCGCCGAAAAGGTTGTGAAACTCGATGTACTGCGGACTTTCGGCTCCGAGCGCGTCTTTGACCTTCTTGTCGTTGTTCTTCATATTGCTGATCGAGCGCTCAGTCTCGCGTTTGAGCGGATCGCTCTCCACGTTCAGCCGCGCCTTCTGGATATTCTCAACGCGAGCGCCCTTGCTGCACTCCGGCGAACAATACTTGACCTTGCCGTTGGAGCTTGCAAACATCTTCCCGCAGATCTCGCAGCGCATTATCTTGATGTCGTTCTTCTCACAGCCGCGATGCAGGTCAAAAATGAAGTAGTCGAGCGAATCGCAGACGATATATTGCTTATCCCCGCAGATTACCGCCGTAGCGGTGCTGTCGGGATTTTTTAATGTTCCCTCAATAGATACGAACGGCGATGTCAACGTCGTGAAAGTGTTCATCAGCTCCGACTGCCATTTCTTCCGCTTCTTCTCGATGTTCAGCGGCAGCGTCAACCCGTTGATGATCGTCGTGAGCGTCTGTTTTCCGCTGCCGAAGTCGGTCTCCGCGTTTCCGAGATCATCGAACACTCGCTCTATTATGTATTGCAGGAACACATTCTCATTCATTTGCAGCGCTTCGAGCGGCTCCATAGCTGCCTTGCGTTCTTTTTTGCCGATAGTCAGGACTTTGCACAAGTTCTCAACTCCGGTTTTCAGTGCATCATAGTTTGTGGAAAACTCGTACATCTGCCGTACAATGTCCGAGATTTTGTAGTCGTTAAACTCGCGCATCTTGGTGTCCTTTGAGATACCGATGCGCGCTTTTCCTTTTCTGTACTCAAAAAAATAACCGAAATAAACCATAATCTGCTCCAAAAATCAATTCGTAAAACCGTAATTCTTAAAATTGTTTGTTGTACGGTTAAGAACATTATAGCCTATTTCAGCGGATTTGTCAAGTATGCAAAACCCGTTCGATATTTGAAACTGTAATCTCTTCAGGTTCGAGAGTATTTATGCGATAATAGCAGTGTAAGGAGCCCAAGGGCTCACGGAACAGAGACAGAAACGGAGGCAACAATGAAGAGAATTTTAACCATTAAGCAGGCAGCACAGCTTATCGAGGGGCTCACGGAGTACCGCATAAGACAAATGTGTAAGAGCGGACAGCTCAGGTGCTTCAAAGCTGGCAACAAGTACCTCATAGCCGAGGAGGACTTGTACGAAACGGTATTCGGCAGGACAGAGAAGGAGGACAGAATATGACAGACAACAGACAGTGGACGGCACCGCAAGCATTGAAAGAGGAGAAATCCTCTTTCAAGCCCTACCCGGCAGCGAGCCTGCCGAACGTGCTGCAAGGAATGACAGCTTCGGTGTCGGTGACAACATCAACGGACATCTCAATGGCGGCGACAGCGGTATTATCGGCAATGTCGCATTGCTTTTCCGGGGTTTACAGAATGTACGGCAAGACCGACCACAGCGAGCCGATAACGCTCTACTCGCTGATACTTGCAAGCCCCGCCGAGCGCAAGTCGCCGGTAATGCGCTTCATCAAGAAACCGTTTATCGAGTTCGCGCGGGATTTCAACGAGAGCCGGAAGTTACAGATCTACACATCTCAGGAACAGGCGGCGAAACTCCGAAACGAGATCGCGGAAATGCAGTCAAAGGGCGGCTCACCGGACGAGATCGCATTCAGGCGCACACAGCTTGACAGTATGGAGATCGAGCGGTTTCAGCGCGTATGCGTCGATGACGTGACCCCAGAAGCTCTTGTCAAGCTTATGAACGACAACGAAACATTGCTGATGATGTCCGATGAAGCGGGAGTATTCAAGAACTTCAACGGACGGTATCAGGGCGGCGGCGCAAACCTCGACTTATTTCTGAAATGCTGGGGCGGCGAGAGTTATCAGAAAGACCGCTGCAACGGTGAGCCGATATATCTTGAACGCCCATATCTTTCGGTATGTTTGTGCGGTCAGCCGTACATTCTCTCGGAGCTTATGGAAAACCGCGCGTTCGTGTCAAGCGGTATGCTTGCAAGGTTTATCTACTGTTTCCCACGTTCGTATGTCGGTATGCGGGACTACAACGCCCGCGCCGCACAGCCGGAGTTTACGGCAGCTTATGACAATCTTGTCAAATATGCGCTTGCGATCAAGTACGGCAGGAAGAAAGGGACACCGGAAATACCGCTGTACTTCGACGATGAAGCAAGAGCGGAGTTCGCAAAATACTACAACAGTACGATTGAGCCGTCGCTGCTCACGGACTTTGCGGACTGTCCCGACTGGGGCGGCAAGTTCCATGGGCTTATCCTCCGCTTGTGCGGTCTGCTGCATTGTATCAAGAGTATCGAAGGCGGCGCAAAGCCGGAGAATGAAAAGGTAACGCTCGAAACGCTTATGGAGGCTCTCGACCTCGCTGAATACTACAAAACGCAGGCGGTCTATGCCTACACGCTGAACACCACGGGAGCCGTGTGCGAAGCCGCGGAGTATATGCTGAACAAACTGAAATCCAAGCGGATAAAGAGAATAAGCAGCCGCGATCTTCTCCGTTTATGCCGCCGCTTCCGGAAGGTCAGCGACCTTGACGAGCCTATGGAGCTGCTCATTGACCGGGGCTACGCGGCAGCGTATGACGACGGCGGGAAAACCGGCTACGAGATCAACCCGCTGATCTGAAAGGGGGCAAGCCATGATAAAAAGAACGATTAGCGGTCAGATCGACAAAGGAGATGTGAACCACAACAACCGTAAGTTCATCGCCGAGAACGTTGACCGCACCCGCGTTAAAGACAACATCACGATTGTTTGTGACGAAATCCGGGCGGTGTATCACGAGCTGTTTGACGACGCTCTGAAAGAGTACAACGCCCGTCAGACCCGCAAGGACAGGGAGATACACGATTATCGCGATCATATCCGACATGGGCGGCAGGAAAAGGAGTTCTACGAGGTCATCTTCCAAGTCGGGAATATGGACGATACGCCGGTAGGCTCGGACGAAGCCAAGATCACCACGGAAATACTGAAAGAGTTCACCGAAGGCTTCATCAAGCGCAATCCGCACATTCGCGTATTCAACGCCGTTATCCACCTTGATGAAGCCACACCCCACGTTCACATCGACTTTGTACCGTTCGCTATCGGACAGAAGCGAGGATTATCAACACGGAACTCACTCTCCAAGGCGCTTGAACAGCAGGGCTTTCGTGGCGAGGGGAAACTTGAAACGAACACAAAAAAGTGGATAGAACGCGAGAAACAGGCGCTTTCCGAAGTTATGCTCACCCGCGGTATCAAGTGGGAGCAGCTCGGAACGCACAACGAACATCTTTCCGTCCTCGATTATAAGAAGCAGGAACGTCAAAAGGAACTGCAAACCCTTGAAGGCAAGGCTCATAGCGCGGAATGGGTATTGCACCAACGCGAAGATCTGATAGAGAGTGCAGAAGCGGCTATTGAGCGGCTTGACGGGGAGTTTCAGCAGAAACGCAGGGATGTCCAGAGTATGGACACCCATATCATC